>JAFGRR010000540.1 GCA_016935035.1 Phycisphaerae bacterium
CAAGGCGGCCTACACCGAATCGCTCGATGCCCGTATGAGCAAGCTGGTCTTCCACCGTCTCCTTCACTACGCCTTTCGGGCGGGCAAGGCAGTCCGGACCCACACGAACATCAATTGCGGCGCTGTCTCGATCGGCCAGGCGGCCATCGACCTGGCGCGGAGCAAGGTGAACCTGCCCAGCGCCAAGGCCCTGATCATCGGGGCCGGCGAGAATGCCGAGCTTGTCGCGCGGTATCTGGCCAAGGCGGGCCTGTCGCGGCTGGTCATCGCCAATCGTGACGTGGACAAGGCGCGCGCCCTGGCCGGACGCTTCAGCGTGGCCGAGGCCATTGGCCTGGCGGAAATCGTCGGACACCTGGCGGAGGTAGACCTGCTGATCGGCACGACGGCGGCGCCCGATCCCATCTTGACCTACGACAACGTCGAGTGGCATCTGTCCGGACGCAGCAGGCCCTTGCTGATCGTCGATATCGCCGTGCCGCGTGACATCGACCCCGCCATCGGCCGGCTCGACGGCGTTACGCTCTACAATATCGACGACCTGGACGAGCAGATCAGCACGAACCGGGCCCGGCGCAACCGCGAGATTCCCAAGGCTCACGCGATGATCGACGAGTTTGTGGCCCTGTTCGCCCAGTGGTACGACTCTCTCGACCTGGCGCCGGTGATCGCGCGGCTGACGCAGGCCGGGATGGAGCTGGCGCGAGCCGAAGCCAGGCGCTATGCCGGTGACTTCGGCGACGGCAATGCCGAGAAGCTTCAGGCCTTTGCCGAGTCCCTGGCGAAGAAATTCCTGCACGGGCCCATCAGCCTTATCAAGAACGGCGCCAGCGAACCGACCGTCGAACAACAACAGGCCGTGGACCTGATCAACCGAATGTTCCTGTCACGAGATATTGAAACGTAGTGGCTGTACAGGGTGAGAATAGGACAGAAACAGCTTGCGGACGAGGCGGTTTTCCGGCGCGTGCGCCGATCGTGGCCTCGTCCGACACAGCAGACTTGGAGGCTCGTTATATGGCTGGCAGAAAGAAAATAGCGTCAAGCGGCAAGTGTACTCTCTGTGGCGGCGTTTTCGACAAGAGCGCTATGACCAAGCATCTCGCCGCGTGCCGGAAAACGAGCGATGCCGCCTCGTCGTCCGCAGGTCGCGTGGGTCCGGCGACGGCGTTTCATCTGCTGGTCGAAGGCCGGCATTCGCCTGAGTACTGGATGCACCTGGAGGCGCCGGCCCGCGCCTCGCTGGAAGTCCTCGACGGGTTCCTCAGAGACGTGTGGCTGGAGTGCTGCGGCCACCTCAGCGCGTTCAAGATCGAGGGCATCAGCTACTCCAGCGAGCCGTCGGGCGAACTCGACGACGAAGGCATGGACATCCCGCTGAGCGAGGTGCTTAGGCCCGCCCTGAAGTTCCAGCATGAATACGACTTCGGCAGTACCACCCACCTCGTTCTGAAAGTCGTCTCGGAAGAGGAAAGCACGCTCAAAGGCAAAGCCGTTCGCGTGCTCGCGCGCAACGAGCCGCCGGTGATACCGTGTGACAAATGCGGGCAGCCGGCCGAGCACGTCTGCGGCGAATGTCTTTATGGCGGAAGCGGATGGCTCTGCAAAACCTGCGCCCGTGAGCACGCGTGCGGCATGGACATGCTCCTGCCGGTGGTCAACTCGCCTCGAGTGGGCGTCTGCGGGTATACAGGATAGAAAGGCACGATAGCGTTCGCATGAAGACCCTCACTGTCGCAACCCGCCGGGGAGAGTTGGCCCTTGCCCAGACCCAGATGGTCATCGCGGCCGTGAAGCTCCATCACCCCGACCTGGAGATTCGAATCAAGGAAGTCACCTCCGAAGGCGACCGCGACCGGCGCACCGTGCTGTGGAATCTCAAGGACACCGGCTTCTTCACGTCGCGTCTGGAGGAAATCCTCGTGGCCGGCGAAGCGGACTTCGCCGTCCATAGCTTCAAGGACCTGCCCACGCGACAACGTGAGGGCCTGACGGTTGGCGCGGTGTATAACCGGCAGTCTCCCCAGGACTGCGTGCTGGCGCGCGAGCCGGTCGATGCGCTCGAGCGACTCGCCAGCGGCGCAAAGATCGGCACTTCGAGCCTCAGACGCGTCGCGCAACTGCGCCACCTCAGAAACGATGTCGAGCCGGTCCCGATCCGAGGCAACGTGCAGACGCGCATCCGCAGGCTGAACGAAGGCGATCTCGACGCCATCGTGCTGGCGCGGGCCGGCCTGGAAAGGCTGGGCCTGACCGACAGCATCTCGTTTACATTTGATCCGCACCAGTTCATCCCGGCCCCCGCGCAGGGAGCGCTGGCCATCCAGACCAGGGCCGCCGATGCCACAACGAACGAAATCCTCGCGGCGATAGACGACCCGCAAGCTCGCGCGATCACCGAGGCCGAGCGTCAGGTCCTCGTCGGATTGCGGTGCGGCTGTCACGCCCCGGTCGGCGCCTATGCCGAATGCACCGGCGAGACCATCACGCTGGAAGCTTTCATCGCGGACGTGACCGGTGCAGAGCTTCTGAGAACCTGCACAGCCGGGCCTGTGTCAAGCGCCCGGCAGGTTGGCGCCGAGGCGGCCTGGGAATTGCTCGAAGCCGGCGGCAGAAGAATCCTCGATACGCTGGAGAAGGAAAGAGACCAAGGTGACATCAACACCTGAAAAAGGGTTTGCGTACCTGGTCGGGGCCGGACCGGGCCGCGCGGATTTGATTACGGTGCGCGGCGCCGAGCTGATCCGGATCGCCGACTGCATCATCTGCGACAAGCTGGCCAACCCAGCCCTGCTGGAGTTGGCCCGCGCCGACGCCGAGATCATCAACGTGCCCAAGCGGATCGGACCTGGCTCGTTTACCCAGGACCAGATCAATCACATCCTTGTGGACAAGGCGCTGGCCGGCAAGATCGTCGTCCGCCTCAAGGGAGGCGACCCCTGTATGTTCGGGCGCTGCACGGAAGAGGCCGTGATGCTCAACGCAGCAGGCGTGGGCTTTGAGATCGTTCCCGGCATCACCGCTGCCATCGCGGCGGCCGAATACTCCGGGATCATGCTCACTGACCGGCGCTACAGCTCGCAGGTCGCCTTCATCACAGGCCGCGAAGCCGAGGGCAAGGAGGAAACCAACCTCGACTGGAACGTGCTGGCCCACTTCCCCGGCACGCTCGTTTTCTACATGGGCATCGGCACGCTCGGGTCGATTGTCGACAATCTCATCGCCCATGGCATGGCCGTAGAAATGCCGGTCGCTCTCGTGGCCAATGCGACCTTGCCCACGCAGCGCGTCGTGCGAGCGCCGCTGAACCGGATCGTCGAGACCTGCACGCGCGAGAAGATCGAGCCCCCTGCCCTGATTATCGTAGGGCCTGCCGCCGAGGGTGACATGGGTCTGAACTGGTTCATGCGCCAGCCCCTCTTCGGCAAGACCATCGTCGCGACACGCGATCCGAAAGGCAACGCCGAGCTGGCG
>JAFGRR010000541.1 GCA_016935035.1 Phycisphaerae bacterium
ACGTCTGCGGGGGCGGCCGCAGCAATTGGGCAAGGGGTTGAAGCTGTCGGACACGACGGCGAACGAGGTTGTCACCGACGCCGCCGGCCGGGTTGTGCAGGCCGCTGGCGAGATCTACGTCGACGAAGTGTTGGCGGTGGTCGGCGATGTCGATTTTGAGACCGGGAACATCGAATCGCCGGTGAATGTCGAGATCCGTGGGGCGGTCCGCGCCAAGTTCTCGGTACGGACGGACGCCAACGTGACGGTCAACGGGACGATCGAGGCCGCCGACGTGTGGGCGGACGGTGACGTCACGTGTCTCAAGGGGATTGTCGGCAACCAGTGTGCTGGTCGAGTCCACGCACGCGGAGTCGTCACGGCGCGTTTTGTGAATGATGCGAACGTCGAAGCCGACGGTGGTGTCAGGATTGCTCGTTCTGCCGTGAACAGCAGGATCCACACGATCGGCGACTTGCTGATTGAGAATGGGTCGATAATCAGTGGTCAGACGTACGCGCGCGAGGGGATCGTCGCACGCACGCTGGGCAGCGATGCGGGCGTAAGCACACAGATCGCGATCGGCCGTGATCCGCACGACCTGGCGACGATTCGTAAGCTCGAACAGGATGCCGAGCAGTGTCGGACAACCGCGCAGCAAATCCGAGACAAAGTCATGCCGCTGATGGCGCAGGCGAAACGTCTGACCGCCGAACAGCGTGAACGCGCCACTGAGTTGTTGTGCCGAGCCGACGAAATCGAGACGCGCATCGATGACCTGCAAGCACAGCGTGACCAACTCTGGGAATCGTCCGCGCCGCGCGGCAAGCCAAGCGTCAAGCTGGTACGCGAGTGCTATCCGGGGGTACGGATTTCGATAGGCCTGCGCGAGGCGCGGATCAAGACGCACATTGCTGGTCCGATCAGGTTTGAAGAGCGGCAGGTGAATGGACCGACAGAACTAGTGGTTGTCAACGAACGCACCGGGTCCGTGACCGTGGTGCCGACGTACGAGCTTGATATCGAACAGTTCATGCAAACTGATAAACAGACCGGAGTTGAACCTGATGAACCCGCAGCCAACTAGTGCGATGACTAATCTGAGTGCGATCGTGTCCGAGGTTCTCGCGGACCTGGCTTTCATGATGCCGGACGTCGAGATCTCGGCGACGGATCAGCCCGAAGCGGACTTGCGTGGCGATATCAGCTACAGCGGACCGACGGAGGGCGAGCTGTCGTGCTGGTGTACGCCGGGCTTCGCGCTGACGTTGGCGGCCAGTCTGCTCGGCACCGATCCGACCAACGCGGAAGCGCATGGCGATTCCGAGGATGCTATGCGAGAGCTGCTGAACGTGATCTGCGGCCACCTGGTGACAACGCGGCACGGACATGAGGCGGTCTTCAACCTGAGCATTCCGGTTGTACGCCAGCAGAGCGAGATGCCACCCGAGATCACGGCCGGCCCGGATGCCTGCCGGATGATTGTCGCCGGTGAGCCGGTGTTATTTGTCCATAGACAGGTATAGGTGCAAGGCAATATGGGCGACACGAAAGACGGGTCCGTGAGTGATGTGCGTGATCTCACTCGCGAGGAATACGAGCTGTTTCGCAAGCTGGTGTACGAAAAAGTGGGGATCAACCTGGGCGAGCGGAAACTGCAGCTCGTCAGGGCGCGACTTGCCAAACGGCTGCGGCAAGGTCGTTTTCGCACGTTCCGCGAATACTACAGTTTCGTGAAGGGCGATCAGAGCGGCGACGAGCTGGTTCACCTGATCGACGCGATCTCGACGAACACGACGCATCTTTTTCGAGAGAACCAGCACTTCGACTTTCTGGCCGAGAAGCTGCGCGACTGGGTGGCGAACCATGACGCCGCGGACAATGAGCTGCGCATCTGGAGCGCGGCCTGTTCGAGCGGCGAAGAGCCGCACACGTTGGCCATGGTCGTGGCCGACGCGCTTGGCAAGACCAGTTTCAACTGCCGCATTCTGGCCACGGATATTTCCACGCGCGTGCTGGAACGCGCGCGGGTTGGCCGCTACGAAACCGAGCGCCTGACATCCGTGCCGGAGTCGTTCCAGCGTCGGTTTTTCGAGCGCGACAGCGATGATCAGCATATGCGGATCCGCAGCGAGTTGCTGAACTGCATCAAGTTCGCCCGCTTTAATTTGATGTCGGAGCAGTTTCCGTTTCGGCGCGGCTTCCACTTCATCTTCTGCCGCAACGTGATGATCTACTTCGATCGTCCCACGCAGCAGACGCTGGTGGGCAAGCTGGCCAAGCACCTGCTGCCCGGGGCATATCTCATCATCGGACACTCCGAGAGCTTGAACGCGATCGACCACCCGCTGCGTTACGTTCGGCCCTCGATCTATCAAAAGACGGTCTAATGACCAGCCAGCGCCGCAATTTCGACGTGTTTTTACGACCCGGCGAACTTGGTGTCTTCGCGGGTGGCCAGCGCGTCAAGACCATTCTGGGTAGTTGTGTGGCTGTCTGTCTCTGGGACCGGCGACGCCGCCTGGGTGGCATCAACCACTTTCTACTGCCCCGGCCCGAGGACCACGATCGATCATCGATGCGCTATGGAACCGTCGCATGCACGCAGCTCATTCAGCGCATGTATGCGCGCGGCGCGCGGCCTGAGAATCTGACCGCGGCCGTGGTGGGCGGCGGGGCTCCGATACGAGGACGGCGCAGGATGGCCAGCGAGCGTATCGGCGACGCCAACACGCGTGTGGCGCTGATGATCCTCGCGGAGCACGGCATTTCCGTGCAGCGACAGGTCACCGGTGGAGACCACGGACGCAAACTGCTCTTCGGCACCGGCGACGGTACCTTGCACGTACGAACTCTCTTGCATAGCCACAATCACGACCGGGAGGGAAGCGGGGTATGAAGCGTGACGGGCCGATTCGTCTCCTGATCGTCGATGGGTCGCCGGCATTCCGCGTCCAGTTGCGGTCACGGTTGCGTGCGCACAACGACCTGGAGGTGCTGGCGACCGCGTCGGATACCCGGCTGGCGCGCGAACGTGTGCTGGCCGGTCACCCGGACATCATTGTGCTCGATCTGGACTTGGTCCGCGGTGACTCGCTGCCCTTTCTGCAAAAACTGCGGGCCTTCTATCCGGTGCCGGTGTTCGGGGTCAGCCATGAGGCGGGGCGGAACGCGATGCAGGCGGTGGAACTGGGAGCGCTCGAGGTACTCCAGCGTCCCGCTGGTGGCGACACGCGGACTCTCGACCGTTTCGCGGATGATCTGGCCGAGCGGGCTCGCATCGCGTTTGCCCAGGCACGCCCCGTGCCCTTGCTAGTCGGGCCGTCGCCGGCGCGCTCTTGGCGCGAGGCTGGTTTGAATCCGGATCACTACCTCGTGGTGATAGGCGCGAGCACTGGCGGCACGGAGGCGATTCGCGAACTGCTGGCCGCCGCGCCGCCCGACTTCCCGGCGACGACGATCGTTCAGCACATGCCGGCCGCGTTCACTGACAAATTCGCCGAGCGACTCGACCAATCATGTGACCTTATGGTTAGCGAGGGTGTCGCCGGCCAACCGGTCAAGACAGGCCAGGTCGTGGTCGCGCGTGGCGACACGCACATGGAGGTTCGTCGTCGGGCCAGTGGTTGGCATGTTGTGTACACACACCAGCAGCCCGTCAACAACCACTGCCCGAGTGTTGACGTGCTATTCGAGTCGGCCGCCAAACACGCTGGACCCGCCGCGATCGGGCTGCTGCTGACCGGCATGGGAGCGGATGGAGCGCGCGGATTGTTGGCCATGCACCAGCGCGGGTGCCTGACGCTCGCGCAGACCCGCGCGTCCTGCGTCGTTTACGGCATGCCCAAAGCAGCCGTGGAACTGGGCGCGGTAGCCGAGCAGCGGACACCGGAAGGGCTGCCGAACTGCGTCTTGCAACAAGTGCAGCGCTGCGCAGTGCGCTGAGCCACCCAGCGCAAAGTCGGGCCACCGGAGGGTGCTCGCGGGTGCCGACTGGTTTCTCGCGCACGGCGTGCCCGCTATACTCCCGAAAACTGTC
>JAFGRR010000542.1 GCA_016935035.1 Phycisphaerae bacterium
AGGCAAGGTTTCTGGCCTGCTCGGCCGTGCGCCACGCCGGCTGCGAACGCAGATCGCGGTCCCAGTAGTGCGCCGGATAGTCGCCGACGTCGCCCTGGCCGAAATCGCAGGCTTCAGCCAAGTGGTGCCCGTATTCATGGATGATGACGTCGCGATCGGTGCGATCTCCCTGGGCGATGAAAACACCCACCCCTGGATAGTAATAAGTCCCGCCGTCGGAACTGGGCCAGAAGGTCGTCACTTCATCGAGCTCGATCCCGAAACAGGCCGTGGCTCTAAGAAAACCCTCGACAATGGAGTCATAGACCATGAACGCACCACCTTTGTACAAGGGCGACGTCACGTTCACGGTCAGGGAGGAAGCCTGGGGCAGAGTGCAGGAATCGCTCTTGAGGAAATACAACTGCTTGAACGCATCATCCTTCACCTCTCCTATGGCGCTGGTGGTGCCGAGGCACGCGCCGGATACACCCTGGGCATACGCCTTGACATAAAAACGCTGGCCACTGCGCTCCGCCTCGGGCACGACGGCGCCATAGTTGCCGCCAGCATCGGTGTACGTTGACTTGATCAACCGATCGTCGGCGGTATTGCTGCTGCCGTTGTCCCCGTAGATTTCGAGCCGCGCGTAGCGGATGGGGTGCAAGCGCATGTTAATATCTTCGTAGCGCATCTGCCCGCAGAGGTAGCCCGCCTGATGCACGATCGCTATGGCCTCGGCACCTACCTTCTTGTTGTTGCCGGACCGGCCATCATTGGAGCATGTGATGATCGCGCCGAGGTAGCAGTCGCCTTCGGGCAGGTACGGCGGCAGTTGACAAGTCGTGTTGAAGCTGTGTTGAGCGCCTCCCCGCAGCGCCCCGCGCTCCGCATGACCGACATGGGAATCAGCAACGGTGATATCTGCATCCGTCGAAACATAGTAGTCCACCGCATACGGCGCCGAAACCTCGTCACCGACATTCTGCACCTGGCTGTAGACTATGATTTCAGCGTCAGGCAGTTGCTCGCCGGTGGGAGGCCTCACGGTTTGTAGCGTCAGGTCGGGATAGGGCCCCACCCAGACTTGGACCGAAAGCGTTTCGTTGTTCTCCAGGTTCGAGTCATCCGGGCAGTTGATGCGCGCCACAAGAGCATAGGGGCCTGCAGGAGCGTTCGCCGGGAGAGTACACGTGGCATCAAAACTGTCAGTAGCCGACAGGCCAAGACCCGATCGTGACACTGATGCGACAAGGCTGCCCTCCAGGTAGTAATCCACCTGATAGACGGCAGACCTCACATGCCCTGAGTTGAAGACATGGGTCCGCACAGAGAGCAACTCGCCCGGTCTATACACAGATTCTTCTGGAGTCAACATCTGAAAGCTCAAGTCCGCTGGCGGCACGATTATCTGGCGACGAGCGGGGTTGCACCAAGTGTTGTTTCCGAGATTGTCGTCGCCTTCGCACGTGACGATTGCTCCAACGTAGTATGGTCCCGTCGTAGGCACATACGGGATGGTCGCAGAGGTCACCCAAATGTGTCTATACGTACTACCTGGGGCTACGTTCAGACACGTAGTGGACGCGAGCAGATAGTCCCCAGCGCTGATGTCCGTGTCCTGTGACAGGTAGTAATCGACCGTGAACTCAGCAGCAATCTCATCACCCTCATTGCGAACGTCTGCAAAAACGGAAATGGTCTGGCCAGTCACATGCCCATACGACGCACTCTCGTGTATCGCCACGTAGTTGACGTGAATGTCGAGGGCCGCCAGAGCACCTCGGCAAGCGAAGACAACCGCAAACCCAAACACAACCCAGGTTCTAACGCTGAATGGTTTCATCGTCATTGTACGCTTCCTTCTCGAAGATAGGGAACTTCTGCACGCGGCAGATGACTTCTGCATCATTGGGCATTGAGGCGGTACGACGGTACGGTCGCTTCCCCCGCCATTGGAGCTATCTCCGCCGGGTCTGGATCGGTTTCCGTCCGGGCTGGGGCCTCGTTCAGTTCTTCGATCCGACGGGCGACGTCGGGATCGGTAGCGCGGATCTGGGCGATCCGGCGCGCGACGAAATCGGGATCGCGCGTCTTGAGACTCGCGATTTCGCGGGCTTTGGTCGTCCGATCTGCCGCGGCGAGTCTGGGCTTGGATTCCGCCAGCACGCGCTGCTCCAGTTCCTCCAGCAGCTCGATCCGCTTGAGCTGCTCGAACGATACATCCGAAGCGAAGATCGCTTCGGCCTGCACGTCCAGGTAGAGACAGGCCGAGACTGCCATCGGCTGGTCTGGGTCATCATCGGGTGTGAACTCGAAAATGGCGGTGAACTGATGCAGTCCCTTCGCAAGCGCGCCGGCGGCGAATTCCCTGGTCTCGTCGACATACCCAGACCGCGCCGACGACCAGAGCACGATAGTCTCGCCCGAAGCATCGCGCCCTTCGGGCGTCGTCAACGTGATCGCGCCGGACCCGACGGCCACCCAGGACGAGGCACTGACGTTGACCGTGACGGGGTCACCCGCACGTTCGCCCGCCGCCAGGCTGATGAAGATCTCTGCCGGGGGCCCGATCTTGCCAGGAGGTCGAGCCGGACGCGTGGCCTCGCGTTCCGAGCCAATGATTGCCTGCCCGTGTTCTGCCGGCGGCTGCGGCCCAAACGCCTGAACCAGTGCCAGTGCC
Organism: Phycisphaerae bacterium; assembly: GCA_016935035.1. Lineage (GTDB taxonomy): Bacteria > Planctomycetota > Phycisphaerae > UBA1845 > Fen-1342 > JAFGRR01. The sequence continues at coordinate 2,663 of JAFGRR010000542.1, forward strand.
CCAAAGCCTACGGCCACGGCTAAGGTAGTGAACAAGACCTTGTGACTTGCCATAACACGTCCTTCCGCACAGCTATGTATCGACATGCGACGTTGAAACCGGAACATGCGCCCGCACTCCGGGCGCACGGTTCTTCGTCAGGGGAATAGACCTTGGCCGAGACAATGCCCCGAGGTTGCAGCACCCAACAACCTTCGCCGGCTCTTGCCCTGCGCAAGCAAACAACAGAGAACAACCTCCACCCACTCTCTACCCACTCCTTACCTGCACGCGCCTACCGTAGACAATTATACTGCCCCCACCCTGTCACGTCCAGCAAAATAGTGTGTCCATGCGGGAGCCAGTGTGGCCGGCATGCTCACGCGGTATAGGCATGGCGACCAGCAGGCCGTTTGCAGTGGGCCCGTGAGGGCGAAGACTGCAACACCTGGCGGCATCACTGCCAACGGGCGAGGCTACTTGACCAGGAGGGTGCCGGGGGCTTCGAACTGCGTTTTCACGCTGCCGGTGGAGACGTTCATTTCGATCTGGTCGACCAGGAAGCCGTTGAGGTAGCATGGCTGGGCGTCGTCACCGGTGACATGGACGAGGCCGAGCGCGTGGTCGTAGGTGAGCACGCTGCCGGCGAAACGCTGCTTATCGTCTTCGTAGGTGATGCCCCGCGAAGCGGTCAGGCCGGCCAGCTCCATCCGGTCGTCGGCGGTCTGCGTGAGTGCGACCTCGATGTGTCCGGCGTCGGCGTTGACGGCCGGGCCGTAGCTGCCGTCTTCGCGGATGGGCAGGTAGCCAAGCTGGATACGCTCGTCCGATTCGGCGACGATCCGCTGCGTCACGGCCGAATACGTCAGCCGCTTGAAGTCGCTCATGAGGGCGTAGAACGGCCCGTCCAGAGTGAATTCGTTCCGAGCGGCGTTGGGATCGGCGGCCACAGTCGAGTGCACGCTGATCGTGCCGGGACCGGTCACGAGGAACGCCCCGTCGGGCAGGTTGCAGTCGAGCCGCGACCCGTCGAGCTTGACCCAGCCGACGGTCTCGTCATCCGCCTGGCGCAGGCCGTGAAACGAGATCGGACCGCCGAACGCCGCGACGTATTTCACCTTGACCTTGTCGCGCGGGGCATTGGGGTCTTCGGCGAGGTCGAGCGTCAGGATCGGGGCCCTCAGCGCGTACTCGTCGCGCACCAGGACCGTGTTCGACATCTCTATCGTCTGCCGCACCGTCGCAACGCAGTCGCCTTCGAAACGGACCTGATTGATCGCGGCCAGGTACCGGACGACCTTCTGCGCGGTGACTGTCACAGGCATCAGCGCGCCCGAGGGCTCGCGGCCGGCCAGGAGGTTCGGGTCGAGCGCAAAGCCGATCTGCACCGGCCCGGCCAGCTCGACGTTGGATGTCACGGCGTTGACATCGATCCACTCAGCGAACAGCATCTGGTGATTCGGGTCGGTTGGCGGCGTTTCCGTAGCGACATCAGAGTCAGTGGCGGCGGCAACCGCATTCGGATCAATGGTGCTCGTGCCAACGCCCTTAGGCCCGACGACAAAGCCGCCGTCGCAGGTGACAACGATGTCGAAAGATGACTCGGGCAGCGCGCTGAGGGCGATGAACTTCGAGGGTTTGGTGTCGAGAGCGTTGGGGCCGGGATACGGGACGATCTCCGGCGTGTTCGGCTCGTTCGGGCCCGCTACGGTTGCGGTGGTGGAAACGGCAGCGGGACCAGCCGGAGCGGGCGGAACTGTCTGGCGGCCGGACCAGAGGATGTTGTTGACCGCCAGCCACTGCCGGGCAACGACGATCTGCTCAGGCGTTTCGATCCGCACGTTCTTCCAGAAGACGCACTCGTAGCCGTCCGACGTCTCATTGCCGGACGCGTCGCCGGCCGTCAGGACCACCGTATTCGGATCGTGCGGCTCGACCGGCTGGTTTGAATCGGCGGCGGGCGACTGGCCCCGTCGGCTCTTGTCCGTCAGCAGCTTCAGATCGGCGCTGCGCGCGCGCAGGCTCTCCAACTCCCGGATACGGAACAGCTCCAAACGGTTGCGGCCCTCGTCGTAGATCAACTCCATGCCGCGCCCGACGAGTTGGGCGACGCGTGAGACGAACTTGATCGGGCCCGCCGTCGAGAACAGCGACTGGTCGGCGACGAACGCCACATCGTCGAGATAGATGAACAGCTCCACCGGTTCGTTCGGGTCGTTGGGGATGACGTGGATGACCACATGGCCCGAGAACATCGCGTCATCGGGAATGGGCCGGCCGCCACCGGAGGTCTCGCACTGGACCTCCCCCTCATCGGCCGTGACGTGACAGCGAAAACCCGACATGAACAGCCGCATGTAGGGCTTCGTGACCTTCCACTGGTCGCCCTTCTGCGGCAGCAGCGTATCGAAACCAAACTCTCGATCGACGACACCATCCGTCTGATGAACGAACACTGTCTGCTGGATCGCCCCCACCTCAGCGCCGGCGATCCTGGTCGCATTCGTATCGTACCGAACGGCGCTGCCGGTCAGCATCGCGTCGCCAAGCTGGTCGCGCGGCGTCAGATCGATGCGGCCGGCCCCGCCAAGGCGGATGTAGGCCAGGTACACGAGCACCAAGGCCCCAAAAACGATCAGTCCAACCGCGAGTTTTCTTCGGTTCAGCTCCATAACGCATCCGAGCGCCGCTACGCCAGGTACCGCTCCATGAGCGGCTGCCAGCGGCCGGAGCCTTTCAGAATATGCTCGATCACTTCGCGCACCGCCC
>JAFGRR010000543.1 GCA_016935035.1 Phycisphaerae bacterium
GCGAACTATCACACGCTTACGACCGTGCAGGACCGCGAGCAGCTTCGCAAGCTGACGACCGGCGTGGCGCTGGACTATCTCGCACACGGGCTCGACCCGGAAAAGGCCTGTCTGTTCCGCCAGAGCGACATTCCCGAGGTCACCGAGTTGACCTGGATCTTGTCGACGGTGACGGGCAAGGGGCTGCTCGACCGCGCGACGTCCTTCAAGGACAAGATAGCCAAGGGCATCACGCCCTCTATGGGGCTGTACTGCTACCCAGTACTGATGGCCGCCGACATTCTGATCTACCGCAGCAACATCGTCCCGGTGGGCAAGGACCAGGTGCAGCACGTCGAGATGACCCAGGATATGGCCGGGTACTTCAACCAGACTTTCCGCGAGGTCTTCGTCCGCCCTGAGTACCGCCTGAACGACACGCCGCTGGTCCCGGGCATCGACGGCCAGAAGATGAGCAAGAGCTACGGCAACACCATTGAGCTCTTCGGTGAGCCTAAGGCGATCAAGAAGCGCATCATGTCGATTAAGACCGACAGCACGCCGGTGGAGGAGCCCAAGGACCCCGAGCGTTGTAACGTCTTCGCCCTGCTCAAGCTGATGGCGCCGCCCGACGAGGTGAACGAATGGGCGCAGCGCTATCGCGCCGGCGGGATGGGCTATGGCGATGCCAAGAAACGGCTGGCGGAGTTGTATGAGGAGCAATTTGGCATCAAACGCGAAGCCCGCGCGCAGTGGGTCGCCCGGCCCGACGACGTCGAGGATGTGCTGCGCAGCGGCGCCAAACGCGCCCGCGCCATCGCACAACAGGTCATGGCCGAGGTGCGTGACGCCTGCGGCATTTTGCGGGCCGGAGACTAGTGGCCCTTGAGTTCCGACTACCGCGTACAACTCGACGTCTTCTCCGGACCGCTGGATCTGCTGCTGTATCTGATCCGCCGGGACGAGTTGGACATTCAGGACATTGCGATCGCGCGTGTCACGGACCAGTACGTCGAGTACGTCAAGCTGCTGGAAGCGCTCGACCCGAACACGGCGGGTGACTTTCTGGTGCTGGCGGCGACGCTGATTGAGATGAAATCTCGCGCCTTGTTGCCGACACCGCCGCTGGAGCCCGAGGACGACAGCGACGACCCGCGCGCGACGCTGGTCCGTGAATTGCTCGAATACAAGCGGTTCAAGGACGCCGCCACCAAGCTGGGTTCGTCGGCTGATGAGCGCGCCAAGCGTTACGTGCGTGCGCCGGTCGAGTTGCCACCCGAGGCGGAAGGCGTCGAACTGGAGGACATCGAGCTTTGGGACGTGTTGTCGGCGTTCGGCCGGCTGATGAACTCGATCGGCCAGGGCCCGAGGACGCACGACGTCACGTATGACGACACGCCGATCGAAGTCTGGCGTGATGAGATCGTCAGCACACTCGAAAGACGCGGGGCCCGGACGCTGCAAAGCCTGTTCGAGAACCGCACCAGCCGGGCGGAGATGCTGGGGCTGTTCCTTGCATTGCTGGAACTGATTCGCGGACATCGGGTCCGAGCGGAGCAGAACAAGAACTTCGGCATCATCTACATTTCGCTGCGCGATGAGTGCGAGGAAGTGCCCGAACCACCGGAGCCGGCCACGCCACGGCTGATCGTCCCCGACGCCGAATCGCAGAGCCATGACGAACCACCCTCGACGGAGGAAACTGATGAGCAAACCGAGTGAACGTCTGGCGGAACTGGGACTGACGTTGCCGCCGGTGGCGAAACCTGTCGGCGCATACGTCCCCGCCGTGCGGCATCAGAACACGTTGCTGCTGAGCGGACAAATACCGATGGAGAGTGGAAAGCTGGCGTTCACCGGCCGCGTGGGTGATGAACGCACGGTAGATGAGGCGCGGCAGGCGGCGCGCATCTGCGCGTTAAACGCGATCGCGGTCGGCGCCGAGGCGGCGGGTGGTATCGACAATATCACCCGCGTACTCAAGGTCGTCGTCTATGTCGCCGCCGCCCCCGGATTTGTCGAGCCGCACCTCGCTGCCAACGGCGCCAGCGAACTGCTGGTTGAGATCTTCGGCGAAGCCGGCAAACACGCCCGTGCCGCCGTCGGCGTGGCCGAGTTGCCGCTCGGGGCGACCGCAGAGGTGGACGTGACGTTCGCCACCTGAACAGAGCCCAAAACGGCAGCAAGGGACGTATTGAAAAAGGGACATGGGGACGAAGGGAACGGCGAAGGCTGTGTCCGGCGGGGAGGCTTCGGTTGGCCGGTTGCTGTTCGCCGATCGAAATCAACGGCAATATGCCACTCGTTGCCGCTCGGGCTCTGTTCAGGCGTCGGCCGGCCAAACGCCACTGAACACTTCTGTCGCCGGCCCGGTCATGAAGAGGCGGTCCGTGGTCTCATCCCACTCGATCAGCAGTTCGCCACCCGGCTGCCGCACTGTCACCCGCCGGTCGCACAGGTCATTCAACACGCCGGCGGCACAAACCGCGGTCGCGCCGCTGCCGCAGCCCAGCGTTGGGCCACTGCCGCGCTCCCAGATGAGCATGTCGAGATAGTCGCGTGCCATCACCTGCACGAAGTGCACGTTGATCCGCTCGGGAAACAACCGATAACGCTCGAGCGCCGGCCCCCACTCATGCAGCGGCACGTCGCGCAGATCACGGACAAAGATGGCAACATGCGGATTGCCGACCGAGACACATGTCATAGCGAGTTCTTCGCCGCAGACCTCGATCGGCTCGGCGACCACGCGCTGCCCCGCGTGCAGCACGGGAATTCGCTGTGGATCGAGAATCGCCGGCCCCATGTCCGCCCGCACCGCCACCACGCGATCAGTGCCGTCCGTCGTCAGTTCCAGCACGCGTAAGCCGCCGAGCGTCTCGACGCGAATCGGGTTCTCGTGTGCCAGTCCGTGCTCGTAGGCGTACTTTCCGACACAGCGCACGCCGTTGCCGCACATCTCGCCTTCGGAGCC
>JAFGRR010000544.1 GCA_016935035.1 Phycisphaerae bacterium
AGCGCCTCGGCCGGACGACCAGCCCCTGCCGCATCCAGCGCGGCGAAGATCTTCTCCTCGCGCGATTGCCCGACCAGTGTGGCCACGTCCTGCCGAGTGATGCGCTGCCGCTCACCCACATACAGGCACAGCTTCGCGACCTCGCCCGCCAGTTGCCCCTGGTCCTGACCGACCAAATCGACCAGGGCGGCGGCAGCCGGGTACTCCAACTGCCTGCCGTGCTGCCGCGCCGCGTCGACAGCGAAGTCGGACAGCGCGCGCCCGTACAGCTTCTTGCACTCGTGCAGTAGCGCTCCCACCGCCACGGCCGCCTTGTACAGACGGGTGTTCTTTGGAAAGCCGCGGCATTCGAGGATCAGAACACCGGTGGGCGGCGGCGCCGCGACCCAGCGTTCCAGCTTCTCGCGGCAGGCGCTGATGAAGCGGTCTGCCTCGCGGATCACGACCACGCGCCGATCAGCGAGAAACGGCAGCGTCGCGAGATCGTCGGCGATCGACGCGTATACGGGCCCGCCCTGCTCCTCCGAAGCCGTCCCGTCGTATTCGCTCAGCGCCATGGCGCGATCGACTTCGGGCGGCAGAAGCGCATCCAGCGCCTCGTGCAGCCGGCGCTGCTTCTGGAAGTCCTCGTCGCCGAAGATGACGATCAGTGGTGGGTGTTTGGGTTGTCTAGCTTGTTTGGTCGCCATTCATCGCGATGCTGTCGTGAGCCGCGCGCGGCGATCGGGGCCGAAGGTGTTCAGACGATCGCGCGCCTTGTCGCCGAGACTCTTGTCACGGCCGGCCACCTCGAGCGCCCGCCCCCACGCCTCGACCGCCCGATCGAGGTCGCCAAGACGATGCTGCACATCGCCATAACGCAGCCACGTCAGGCCGGAATCGGGCGTCTGCTCCAGCAACTGCTCCAGGTAACGCCGAGCCTCAGGGTAGCGTCTCTGCGTATTGGCGACCAGTGCCAGGCCCTCGATTGCGGACCGACTGCCGGGATCGGACGCCAGCGCCGACTCAAAACGCCGGCCCGCATCGTCGTAACGCCCGGCACGACAGAGCACACCACCAAGGTCGGTGAGCAGCTCGGGGTCTTCCGGCGCCAGCGTGAGCGCACCGACCAATTGCTCCTCGGCCTGACCATAGCGACCACGTTCCAGAAACCGTTTGGCGGCGGCACGCAGTTCTCTGGCGTGGGCAAGCTCTGATTCGTCGGGCGCAGCCTGGACAACCTCGCTCGCGGCCGGTGGAGCCGCCAGCTCGGATTCGACTGTCTCGCCCACCTCGACAGGCACCGGCGGCGGTGCCTTTGGGAGACAAACCGTGCACGGCTCACTGACGGCGCGGTTTCCCGCCAGGTCGGCCGTCACGAGCTTCAACTCCAGCGTGTCGCCATCGACCTGCGGCACGTGCCAATCGGCCACACCGTCCACAGGTTCCAGCGAACCGCCATCGTGCCAAGAGAGATCGGAAGTTCGGTAGAAGAGCCGCAGCCCGCCGGCGTGCAGATGCTCCTCGATCAGCGATACGCGCAACCGAAGCTGCCAGCTTCCATCTGCGGCTCGCTGGGGCACGGCTTCGTGGAGTTGCAGCAGCGGCGACGTAGTGTCAACAATCAAAGTGCGATGCGGCATATCGCCGCTGTGCGGCGCCGGGCCGGACACACCCGCCGCATTCTCCAACACGACGTACAGGTCATAGCGGCCATCTTCCGGCAGCGTGAAGCAGATTTCCCCACCGCGCAGCTCAGTGTCGGACAGCGGTGACCAGTTGCGGCCACAGTCCAGCGACATCCAGACCTGGGCACGCTCAACAGCGACATGGTTCGCGGCATGACACGCAAGACGCACGTCGCGCGATGCGATGTGCCGGGGCGTGAGGTCGGCGGCGGCCGATGCCGCCACAAGGCTGATCCAACAGATGAAACTCAGTCTGGCCATCCATGGCTCCCGCGTTGGTGACATCCGTGTCCTTGAGGCTGTATCGGGTCAGTTGCGTCCCGCGGCGCACCTTCAGCCGTCGCGGCGCTGCTCGTGCGCGTTGCCGATAATGTCTTGGCAGACGCAGGACCCGCCAGACGCTTTCTCGGGCCTGCCGGCGCGCGAGAGCGCAACGACGGCCCGCTGGAGAAACAAACAGAGGCGGCCCGCATCGAGCGGGCCGCCTCTGAACAAACGGGCCGGCGATGGAAACGCGGGCGGTTAGTCGTCGTAGCCGAAGGGCGAGAAGTCCATCGGCTGGACGGAGGGCTCGTAGAAGTCGCCGGCCTCGACGTAGTCGTCACCCGCGAGGCTCCAGTCGATGCCGCTGCCGTCGTCCCAGCCCCAGCCATAGTCATCGCCCCCGAACAGGCCGTAGTCGTCGCCGCCGAGCAGGCTGCCGCCGATATCGTCGCAACCAGTGAGACCGCCGATCATCAGCACGGCGCCGGCGACAAGGGCGATGGTCGAGAAACGCTTGGTGGTGGTCGTCGTGGTCATTTTGTTCTCCTTGGTAGGTTAGGTTTCGTGGTTGTTGCTGGCTTCACGTATCCCTATCTGGGGTGAAAGGAGGTTCTGACAGCAATTGGGCCGGGATTCTCCTTGGGGCATCGGTCGCCACTGGGTGAGAGGGTGGGGCACGGGGCCGCTGCACGGGCAAACTCACCTTCGGTGAGCCTGCCCATGGCACCCCACATGTGGGTCTTCAGAGTCCCCCACCCTTGAAAGGGTGGGGCACCCGGGCCAATCGGCGGATCGTGTGTCGCGGCAACCTAGGGAACGGCTCACAGAGCCGTGGCACACGCGAATATGGGAAGACGCTACTCGGGCGTGGCTTTGGCGCCCTGCTCGAAGGTGTGGATGATCTTCTGTTCGAGCTCGCGGCCGCCCATGGGTACGGCGGCGAAGTGTTGGGCGCCTTCCACGAGGACGAACTCTTTCGGCTCACCGGCAGCATCGAACAAGTCACGCCCCAGTTCCGGAAAGCACAGTGTGTCGTTGCCGCCGGCGATGATGAGCAGCGGTCGCGGGGAGATTCGCGAGACATAGTCGATCGGGTCGTAGTCGCCCGAGAGGCCCGCCCAGGCGATGAAGCGCGCCACGAAGTTGACGTGGATTAGTCGCCGCAGATGCTCGGCTCCGATGCGCCGGTAGCCGCTGAAGGTCGCTTCGAGGACGGCGGCGCGAATCTCGGGGCGCTCGGCAGTCACAACCGTCGCCACGGCACCGCCGAGCGACTGGCCGTAGGCGAACAGCTTGCCAGGCTGGTATTCGGGGCGCGTCAGGGCGTAATCGACGGCGGCGAGGCCGTCGCGGATTGTGCCTTCACGCGTCACGCGGCCGTCGGACCGGCCGAAGCCGCGGTAGTCGAACATCAGCACGTCGTAATGTTCGGATGGAATCCACGCGACGGCGGCGATGTGGTTGGTGATGTTGGCGGCGTTGCCGTGAAAGTGCACGATCATGCCGCGTGACTGGCCCTGCGATTTGATGAACCAGCCGTGCAGGCGGACGCCATCGCTGGTCGTGAACCAGATGTCCTCGACGGCGAGGTTGAGGTCGGTGGGGTCGAAATAGCTCTTGTTGTCAGGATAGTAGAACTTGCCGTCGAAACCGATCAACACAACGTACCCCACGGCTATGGCCAACAGCGTCAGGCGGATGATCCAGCGCACGCGTCGCCACCTCCCCTTGCGGCGCGCGGCTCCGACGCCGGAAGCTTCGGGTGCGAACCGCGCTGCCTTGGATTTTGTCAACGCAACCCCCGCCGGGTCAGGGGCACGACGCGGTTTGTTGCGCTTGCGCCCGGTTCCGTCGAATCTGCGGCCGCGTAGCCGCGAATCTACTCATCGTGGTCTTCACCGTTGCCGCCGTTGCTCTCGCGCGCCCCGCCGTCGAGAAAACCCTGGAGCTTGCGGGCTCGCACGGGGTGCTGGAGCTTGCGGATGGCCTTGGCCTCGACCTGTCGCACGCGTTCGCGCGTGACCTTGAAGATCTTGCCGACCTCTTCGAGCGTGTACGTGTAGCCGTCGCCGATGCCGTAACGCAGCTTGATGATCTCGCGCTCGCGGTAGGTCAGCGTCTTGAGCACGGCTTCGATGCGGTCGCGCAGCATCTCGTCGCTGGCGCTGTAGACCGGCGACTCGGCCTTCTCGTCCTCGATGAAATCGCCGAAGTACGAATCTTCACTCTCGCCAACCGGGCGATCGAGCGAGATCGGGTGGCGGCTGATCTTCATGACGCGCCGCGCCTCGCTCACGGGCATCTTGGCCTCGCGCGCGACTTCCTCGATCGTGGGCTCGCGACCGAGATCCTGGAGCAGCTTCTTGCTGATGTTGCGCAGCTTGCTCATGGTCTCGATCATGTGCACAGGAATGCGGATCGTGCGGGCGTGGTCGGCGATGGCACGCGTGATGGCCTGGCGAATCCACCAAGTGGCATACGTGCTGAACTTGTAGCCGCGGCGATACTCGTACTTGTCCACGGC
>JAFGRR010000545.1 GCA_016935035.1 Phycisphaerae bacterium
GAAGAAGAAAAACCCGGCGCCGGCGATGTTGGTCAGGATCCCAACGGGGAGCTCGTAACTGGTGAGCGAGCGGGCGATAGCGTCGCAGACCGCGAGGAACGCGGCACCGATGACCGCCGAGCCGACCAGGAGGGGCAGTGATCTCTGCCCGACCAGCCGGCGTGTTGCGTGCGGCACCATCAGCCCGACAAAACCGATCGGCCCGCACCTGGCCACGATGACGGCGGTCAGTACGCCAACGAGCACGAATGACGTGCGCACCACGCGTCCGACATTGACACCGCGCGACGCGGCCAGGTGATCGCCCAGCGCCAGCAGATCAAGCGCGCGGTGGGCATAAATCGCGTATGCCAGCACGGGCAGCAGCACGACCAGGACCTCGAGCGGGGCGCGCGGCTGGAACAGGGCCAGCGATCCCATCATCCAGATAACGATGTCGTTCGTGATGGCCGCGTCGGCCAGGTACGTGACCAGCAGGACGCCGGCGCCGCACATGTACGCGACGCACACCCCGGCCAGCAGCAGGCGAGTCATGTCATGGCCGGCCCGCGAGCGTGCCACAGACATGACCAGCACCATCGCGACCAGGGCTCCACCGAGAGCCAGCATTCCAACTCGGGGGACGCCCAACCATGAGCCCGTCAGTTGCAGGATGATGCCGGTGGCGGCGCCGAGTGCCGCGCCGCCGGCGATGCCCAGCGTGTATGGCTCGGCCAGCGGATTGCGGAAGAGCGCCTGGAAGATGACGCCGCCGATTGCCAGTCCGGCCCCGGCGACGGCGGCCAGCGCCGTGCGCGGTGCCCGATACTGCCAGTAGTAAGTCGAGAGTTCGGCCCAATCCAGGCGATTGGGGCCCAGCAGCGACGAAGCGGCGATGAGCAGCAGCGAGACTCCGGCCAGCCCCGCCAGTCGCATCCACGTGGGCCGCTCGTCCATGGTGGTCACTTTTCCGTCGGTACGCGTTCTTCCAGCGTGTGGTCGTAGAACAGCCGCGCGACGAGCTGGGCCGTGTCGTTGCCCAGCTTGGCGGCGGCCTCGTCCAGGGCCTGAACGGTGCTGGCCTCCTGCGCGGGGCGCGAGCACTCGACCTCCCAGCCCTCGGACGTCTCCGGCCACAGACGCGCGGTCTTTGCGGGGCCGTTGCAATCCACCACCTTGACACGCAGCGTCACGTGAGGATTGACGAGCGGGTGTGATGGCGTGTCGCGGAAGCTGAAGCTCGTGATTTGCAGATGGATGACCTGTTCGACGCCCAGCTCGCGGCCTATGCGCTGAATCGTCAGGCTGGAGTAGTCCGGCATCCGTTGCTGTAAGTCGAGTTGGTCGGCGTATGGGACAACGTCGTCATTGACATTATTCTCGCGGAACAGCGCGACGATCTTGTCATGCAGCGCCTGGCGGAAAAGCGGGTGGTCCGGCTCGGTCGGCGCGCCGTCGATGATGATCGCCAGCGCGTTCGTCGTCGGCTCATACAACGCGGCCTGGCGATGCTCCGGGCTGAGGTAGTAGGACATCGCCCCCAGAATGTTGGCGCAACCGCTCAAAACCGTCAGCGCGGCGCCGAGCGCGGTCAGCGCCATGATCTTCCGCCGCATCCTATTCCACCTTCACTTCACGGTCGTAGAACTTGCCGGCTAACTCGAGCGCGAAGAGTTCCATGGTTTGCCGGCGGATGGTCAGGTCATCGGTGCCCCAGGCGCCTGGGCCGTCCTCGGGGTACTCAACCGTGACGGCCCCGCCCGTGGGTTCGTACACCGGGCCGACGCTCGTGCCGTAGGATGGATCATAGACCTTGACGTTGGCGCTGATGCGGCCGCGGAAGAGGTGTGGGCTGCCGGGCTCGCGCGTACCGTATTCCAGCAGCTCGATCAGCAGCACGCGGTCGGCTTTGAAGCGTTTGGCGAACGTGGCGGCGTGCACCTGGTCCCAATCAGGCTCCTGACGCTGCATCTGTGCCACGGGTTTGCTGGGCACGCACTTGACGTCCTTGACGTGCGTCTCAAGCGCGTGCCGCACGTACTCCGACAACTCGTACTGCACGTACGGATAGTCAAAGAGCGTGTCCTGCTCGGCCCATACCAGGATCAGGACGTTCTTGTCCGCGAGGTACGGGTACTCCGCCGGCACGTGTTTCGTGGGCTCCTTGCCCCACATCAGCCATGGGGCGGCGAGCGCCTGGCAGCCGGCGATGCCGGCCAGCAGGGCCGCTAGACCGGCCAGTGACAACCAGCGGAGATGGCGGTGTTTTCGTTTCATGGCTTCGTGTGACCCCAGCATCCTGTGTCGAGAACATACACGCGGGTCGACGCTTCGGGTAGCATCCCGGTGGTCTCCGCTACAATGCGGACCGGACGCGCCGACAGCGTACCGCGCCGGACGCCGCATGGGGAGTCGCCTGGTGCCCGAACCTGCATCCGATTCTGATCCACGCTTCAAGCTCCGTTGCTTCTGGTGCCGGCGTATGATTCTCGCGCGCCGAAGCTGGATCGGGCGCGACGTCGAATGCCCGCACTGCCAGGCGTCGATGAGCGTACCCGAGCCGGACCCGAGCGGAGCGCCAACGCGGGCCGCGCGACCGTCGCTGGCGGCGCGTCGTTTCTTCAACTTCCCATGCCCGCGTTGCGACTCACTACTTGAGGGGCACACCGGCATGTCCGGGCGCGTCGGTTCTTGTCCCACCTGCGGCGTGCGCTTCGCCGTCCCGTTTTTCAATCCACGCACCAACCGGCCCTCCCGCGCCCAGCTTCTCGACGACGAGCAAGAGGCCCCGGCCCCGGTCCACGCCTATGGTTCCTGCGGCAGTGAGGCCCCACGCATTGTGCGCGACGACGATGGTACCAGCATGATCGTCTGCCCACGCTGCGAGGAATACAACGATATCGACGCCGACCACTGCGCTGCTTGCGGCGTACCGTTCTCCATGGAGGGCGCGCCGACCGGAGCGTCGCAGCAAAGTGAAGGCCTCGCCACCGCCGCGCTGATTCTCGGTATCCTCTCGTTGCCAGCGTTCGTCGTGGTGGTGCCAGGACTGGTGGCGGTTGCGCTCGGCATCATGAGCCGCATGCGTGCCACTCAGACGCGCAAACCGATCACCGGCGTAATCGGTGCCCTGCTCGGGGCACTCTCACTGGCCGGCGCCGCTGCGTTTTTTCTTCTGTAGCGTTGGTGCGCCGTGCCTGACGCTTCACGATTGCGCTAGATCTTCCCGCTTTGCAGTTGCTTGAAGAACGCGACCAGCACTGGGCGCGGCGTCGCGGCCAGAGGGCCGGGCAGCATTTCGTCGGACATCAGTTGTTGGATGGCGTCCTCGGCGGCGGACATGTCGCGGCGGATCAGGCCCGCGAACTCGGCCGCCTCGTTCAGTTTGCCCTGCGCCATCGCCGTCGCGTACTGCACAATCAGGGTGTCCATGTCCAGGGACGGCGGCGCGAGCGACGAGTCCGCTCGGTCAGGGCCGCCGGTGTCCGCCGGCAAAGTGGTGTCCGACATGACCTCGCGGCGCAGAGCCCGTGTCTCTTCCTCAAGCCGTCGCTGTTCACGCTCGGCCTCTTCGTCGACCGGCGCGAAGTCCAGCGGCTCAACCTCGTCCTCTGACA
>JAFGRR010000546.1 GCA_016935035.1 Phycisphaerae bacterium
ATCACCCAGCCGCCGCCGCGAAATGTCAGGAGGCGTGGCGGCCTCTGTGGGTGGTGAATGCCGGCAGCGGTCATGGTCTGCGAGTCTCCGGCAGGGTGGAGGGTTGCGCATTGGCCAGCGGCTGGGCGGATCGAACGCTGACGATCTCGCCGGGAGCGCTGCCCGGTGGCTGGCGAATCGAGCCCTGGTCGAGCAGCATCAGGCCGAGGAGCAGGGGGAGATACATGACGGTTGCGAGGAAGACGCGGCTGGCGCTGTGCTCGCCGCCGCGGCGCATGAGGTGCACGACGCGGCCTATGAGCCAGCCGCCGAGAATGAGCGAGCCGATGGCGTAGATGGGGCCGGTGATATCAACCAGGGTCATGGTCAGGCCGAGCGGCAGCAGCATCAGCGTATGCACCATAATGACGCGGCATGTCAGTTGTCCGCCGGGGTCGATGGACGGCAGCAGGCGGATGCCCGCTCGCTCGTAGTCCTCGCGATACATCCACGCCAACGCGAGCGCGTGCGGAATCTGCCATAGAAACAGGATGGCGCCCAACACCCACGCCGCCAGATCGAGCCGGCCCGTCGCCGCCGCCCAGCCGATCATCGGCGGAATTGCGCCAACCACCGCGCCGACCAATGTGGACAACGGCGTACGTGTTTTCATCGGCGTGTACGCCAGCACATAGATCGCCACTGTGGCGGCGGCTAGGAATCCCGCGAGGACATTAATCGTGCTTGCCAGCAGCAGCGGTCCGCAGAACGCGGTAGCCAGAGCCACCACGAGTGCCGAACCGCCCGGCACGCGTTGGGCCGGCAGCGGCCGTTCGCATGTCCGCCGCATGCGGGCGTCAATGTCAGTCTCAATCCACTCGTTCAACGCGTTGGCGCCGAATGCGGCGAGTGCCGTCCCGAGCAGTGTGATGGCAAGATGCGGCCAACTCCAGCCGCCTGCCGCTCCCAGCAGATAACCGACCAGAGTCGTAACTAGAACGAGCGTGCTGAGACGCGGCTTGCCCAACTCCAGATAGTCGCGCAGCGTCGCCGCTGTCGATGAAGCTGAATCGACTGTGGCAGTTCTGACATGGCCCAAGGCGTCATCCCTTCGAGTGGTATGTAGTATCTTAGTGGTCCCACGGCGCGGGGAACAATGTCCACGCTGGAAATGTGACCAGACGCACGATAAGCTGGCTGATCCAATCTACCGGGCTACTGGATTCAGCCTTGCCGGTCGTTTTCGCACCGTGGAGGGCACATATGGCCGAGATCACGCATACTACGGAACCCGTCGACGATGGTCGCTTTGCGCGGCCCGCCGTCGATAGTCCTGGCCTGACGCCGGAGCGCGGCGTTGGCGACGTTTTGACCGTCGGATTCGGTACCACGGCGCTGATGTGGGGTATCGGCTATCTATGCAGGCTGCCCGGTGCGAACGTGCCGCCCTGGGCACTCTTCGTGCTGTTCCTGCTATGCCTGCCAGTCGGCGGGTATGTGGCGGGACGCCTCGGGCGGCGTGGGATACGCGGCGGGGTGTACGCCGGTCTGGTGGCCGGCGCGGCCAATCTGCTGATTCTCGGCAGCCTGCTCGGTGGCGAGCGGGCCAACGAGATCAGGGCGTCAGCGGTCTGGTGGTTGCCGGCGTCGCTGGTCGCTTCTGCGGCGTTGGGTGCTCTCGGCGCGGCTATCGGATCGCGCGATCGACGTGACGCCGAGTTGGCCCCGAACTGGCCGGCGGCGTTCGCGTTTGTGACGGCCGCGACCACGCTGATGTTGCTGGCGGTCGGCGGGGCGGTGACTGGTGCCGATCACGGGCTCGCCGTTGTCGATTGGCCCAACACCGAAGGCTACAACATGTTCCTCTATCCGCTGTCGCGCATGACGGGCGGGATCTACTTCGAGCATGCCCATCGGCTGATCGGCTCGCTGGTCGGGCTGACCACGTTGACACTGGCGATCTATGTCCAGTGGCACGAGCGGCGGCGCTGGCTGAAGGTCATGGCGTGGATCGCACTGGCGATGGTGGTCGTGCAGGGTGTGCTGGGCGGGCTGCGCGTCACCGGGCGATTCACGTTGAGCACGCTGCCGGAAGACACGGCGCCGAACATCGCCCTGGCCATCGTGCATGGCGTTTTTGGGCAGATGTTCTTCGCGTTTCTGGTGGCAATTGGCGTGTTTCTGACGGCGACGTGGTCCGCCGCGAAGCAACGGGCCGAGGCCTTGGGTGCCAGCACCGACCGAGCGCTGGGCGTCGCACTGGTGGCGCTGGTGGTGACGCAGCTCATCATCGGGGCGCTGGTGCGGCATTTCACGTGGGCATTGCACATTTATCGTTACGGGCTGGAGGCGCCGCCGGATGAGCTGGTGGCACGCGGCACCGGTGCGTTGCACGCGCATATCGCGGTGGCGGTTCTGGTGGCGGCGTTGGCGATCGCCGTTGGATTGCGCGCGTGGGGTCTGTATCCGCACGTGTCGGCTTTGCGGCGGCTGGGGCTGACGTTGTTGCCGCTGCTGGGATTGCAGGTGGCGGCGGGGATCGTGGCGTTGATCGTCACCGGTGATGATTCGGTTGAGCAGACCGCCGGTACTTTTGACGTGATCGTCACGACGTTGCACCAGACGGTTGGGGCGGTTTTGTTGGGTTTGAGCGTGGCGCTGACATTGTGCGTGTTTCGGTTGTTGCACACGCCGAAGTAGCGGTCGCCCCCCGTGGCGGCCACAGGCAATCACGACCGCAGCGGTCTGAGCGCCAACAACGCTGCCCGTGTGTGGCGGAGCTGCAAATCGGCGCTGGTGCGTTGGCCCTGCGGACATACTACGGCCGCCACAGGGGGCGGCCGCTACATTGTGAGGAGGATGACATGACTTTCAGGGTGATGCGTTGGGCGGCGGTGGTTGTGACGTTGGCGGCGGTGGTGACGGCGACGGGGTGTGCGAGCACGCCGACGTGCTCATCCGGTGTTCGTGATGGTGTCTTTGTGCACATCAAGTCGGGGCCGGAGCATGCGCACAGCGTGTTGATGGGATTGCGCATGGCGCAGCTCATGTCGCAGGACCGGGACGCGCTGGTGTACTTTGATGTGGACGGTATCAAGGCGGTGGTGAAGGATGCGCCGGAGATGCGGATGGAGCCGTTCGGTTCGGCGCGTGAGATGCTGGATGATCTGATTGCGCGCAGGGTGCCGGTGTATGCGTGTCCGGGGTGTCTGAAGGCGTTGGGCAAGACGCCGGATCAACTGATGCCGGGCATCAAGGTTGCCGAGAAGGAAGGCTTCTTCAACTTCACGCGCGGCCGCATCCTGACAATCGACTACTAGCACACGCGGCGTCGCAAAGTAGCGGCCGCCTCCCGTGGCGGCCGTTGTATGTCGGTTGGGTCGCCGCGCTGGCGCCAACAGGTCACCGACGGAACACCAACGGGGGCGTTGGCGCTAGCGCGGCGGCGGTCGTGATTGCCTACGGCCGCCGCGGGGGGCCGACGCTACGTTGCACGGGCAAGTCTGGGGACCTGCCCATGGCACCCGGCGTTGTTGGTGTGCTACGTCGGCCGCGGGGGGCCGACGCTACTAG
>JAFGRR010000547.1 GCA_016935035.1 Phycisphaerae bacterium
GAAGCTGAATAACAAGAGCCTGCGGGCCGCTTGCCTGCGGGCTCTTTAGTGCGCGCGATCTCCGGCGTGTGTCCCTGCCTAAACCAGCGCAACGCCTACCACGCCACCGGCCGATGAGCACTTGATGGCACGCCGCCACCCTCACCTGGGCCCGGGTAGCTTGGCTGCGGAGAGTCGGGGGTGTTCGAGATTCGCGACACAGCTATGCTTGCGGGTGTAGCTACGTCGTTTCTCCAAAAAAAGAAGCTTTGCAGCTTGAGTTTGTGGATTCGCGAGCCTAATATGGGGTTTGGGTTTAAGGAGCGCTCCCTCGTCAGGAGGGGGAGAGAGGCTACCCAGCGAGTACGCGCATTTCACTGGCCGAGGAGGAGAAGGATATGGTTCGACACATGCGTTCAGCCCTGATCGCGCTTGTTGCGGTGCAGTTAATCTGCGTCGGAGCAGCTTCTGCCGCTTGGAGCGGCACCGCGGACTATTTCGATTTTGCTAATGGCGGTAGTGACAATGGTCTCTTCGGTGAGCCGCAGCTTGTCGGTGGGAACACCTTTGTTTTCACCCCGAACGACTTCCGCGCTGAGAGCACTGATGGTGTTGCCGCAACTGCCCAGGATCGGCTGTTCATCGATATCACGATGCACACCAATGCTGCCCTCGGTGGCATTCTGATTCAGGAGCGCGGTGCCTACGGTATTACGGGCCAAGGCTCGGTCAGTGCCAGTGGTGACTTGGTCATCACCGATCTGAGTGGCCTGCCGCGGTCGACCAGTGCCCCGCTCGTGACCAACCCGGTCTTTCCGGTGACGTCCGGCAACGGCAACTGGATGGGTTCTCTTGATCTCGATGTCTCTTCGGACTTCCCGGAGTGGACGACGTTCCGCATCGAGTTGAACAACATCCTCGATGCGACCAGCACCGCGGGCTCCACGTCGTTCATCAGCAAGACGTTGGCCGGCACTCAGCTCGAGATCACGATTATTCCGGAGCCCACCTCGATCGCGCTGCTCTTGATTGGCTTGGTCGCCATTCGTCGCCGTTAAACGCGGCCCGCTGGCCACCGCCATTGACACACATTCGCTTACGGCCGCCGGCCCCAAAGGCTGGCGGTTGTATTTTTGCGCACTATTCCAAGCGAGCCTGTTGCATCGCGCTTTCCACGGCTCTACGTCATCTGTAGCAGCGCTCACGCTGTCGGCAGCACGTGACGGCGTCGCGTCGCGCTGAGCAACGTTGACCGCAACAACGCCGCTGCTTCTGAGAGTCATCCTGATTGCCCCAGGCAGGTATCTGCCATGGCCGCTGGCGCAATGCCTCGCACCGCACGCGACGGGGCGGCTGGCGGCCAGCAGGGCCACGATCAAAGAGAACGCGGCCGCGCCTGGTTCTCAGGCAACGGCCGCGTTCGGTTTTACGTTCCTCTTCATCTCCCGCGGTGGCTAGCCCACCGTGAGTCACTGTCGTGTGGGTTAGAACAGCAGAGCGATAAACGCACCGATGTCCCAGACATCCGTAACGCCGTCCCCATTCGCATCGCCGTTGAGGATGTTGCAGGCCGGATAGGTCAGGTGGTATACCGCCGGCGATACGATTGCCGTGACGAACGGGTCAATGTCGTACAAATCGGTGTCACCATCGCAATTGAGGTCACCAAGCGTCCATTGCTCGCAGTCCCCACTGTCAAACCAGTTGGTGATCTTCAGCAGCGGGTCTCCGATGCAGACCCAGACCCAATCATCGTAGGGATTGGCGAGGTACATGGTCTCACCCAAAGTACGTCCCTCACGCAGGCCCTCGAGCAGGACCCATGGGAAAGGTCCGACGACTGAACCCGGCTCGCCAGTCGCGCCGATGGCTGCCGCGTAGCCTGCCGCCAGTGCGTTCGGGACATAGCGTCCGCCACTAGCGTCAGTGCTGCGCACTGTGGTCGCGCCCCAACTATTGAGGTTGTAGGCAAGGATGCGTGATCCGGGCTCCGAAGAATAGAGTCGATCGTCGTTCCAGCCATCCACGTCATGTGTGCCGAAACGCATGGCATCGTTGGGACTCTGATCAAAGTCGGAGTTGAACGCCTGCCACGGGATCTCCGCCAGTGCAGCACGCTGAACCGCATCCTGAAGCCAGTACCACGTACTGTTGGGCAGAACCGAATCGGTGTAGTCGTAGTAGACGTTTTCGTCGGTGAAGCAGTGGTTGCCATCCTCCGCTACGAGCGCGCGCATCGTCAGCGTGATAGCCAACTCATGCGTCGGTGCATCGATGCGTCCCACGAGGTAGTGCTGTGGCAGCAGATCCGCCTTCTGAAGCAGGTGGTCCGGCATGCACCCACCTAGCTGGGCACACTGGAGATTGAGGTCCCTGGCTGTGTCGCTGAGATCCTGCAGGCCATTCTCAATCGCGTACCCACCGGGACCGCCATACGGCACTGACCCATATGTACCCGGCAAGTCATACCCCAGCAGAATCCCCATGATGTGGGCTTCAATTGTGGGGTTGTTAGTCAGGTAATCACGTACAGGTCCGAAGATCTCGGCCTCGGCCGCGGCCAAGCTGCCCAGGTGTTCGTCGAGCGAAGCATCCAACCCGAGGACATTCTCCTGTGGAATGCCCCGCAGTTGCTGATAGTAATCAACCCAAATGATGCTCTCTGGAGAATTGATGTTGTACAGCACGAGCCAGCAATACGGGCGATCCGCGCCCGTGTCGGATCCTGGCTGCGGGTCATCGGCAAAGGCTGTGCCTGTAAGCACACCAAGAACAACGGCCGTAACCGCCGCCCACACCTTTCTGCTTCCCATGTTGCCCCTCTCCGCCTCCTCAGAAGAATGCACATGATTGGTCGGACCCCGTCCGCGCTCTACCTCTGGACGAACGTCCGTGAGCGGGCCCGATAACGGCGCAACCTGATTGGGTACCCTCTGCAGCAGTGCCCACCGGAGATCAGCATAATCATTTACCATGACAAAGTCCAGTCCTATACACATGATTCGTTACACTCGCACGGAACACTCATGATCGACGGGCCGCCGAGGCACGCTTGAACGCTCATTCGGCGCGCCTGGTTTCACCACATCGCGGCATCCGCTATCGTGAGCACTTTCATGTGAGGTGGCTGTGTTCTTTCGCAATCCGCACCGGAGCACATTGGTTTTGGCCGCTGCCGTACTAATCGTCGGCACCGGCACGGGCTGCGCGTGCCGGCCAAACATGCCAGCGGCGTCCGTTCGTGATGGTGGGGCCAAGCTGCCACCACTTGTGCGAGGTTGCCACGCTGTCTGGGTCGCACGGATGCACTATCGTCACGAAACGGACATCGAGACGATCATGCGGAACTGTGCGGCACTCGGGATAAACACGGTGCTCTGGCAGGTTCGCGGCGAAGGGACGGTTGCGTATCGCTCGGCGTTCGAACCCTGGTCGGCCACGTTTGACTTTCGCGACCCTGGTTTTGACCCATTGGCAATTGCCGTTCGCGAGGCGCATGCAAACGGCCTGCGTATCGAGGCGTGGATAAACGTGATGCCCGGCTGGCGTGGTCAAAAACCGCCACCTATCCGTACGCAACTCTACTACACCCATCCCGAGTGGTTTCTGTATGACGCGGATGGTCGCAGGCAGCCGCCGGACGACTTCTACGCCATCCTTAATCCGTGCTTGCCGGAGGTTCGCCAGTATCTCGTGGACATCTGCGCCGAGATCGCCACCAACTACGATGTCGATGGCTTGCATCTGGACTACGTCCGTTATGCCTGGGATACCACCCCCGGGGCGCGCGGGCGTTACCCGCGTGACGAGCGCACCTTGTCACTGTACGAGCGTGAGACCGGCTTGCGACCCGATGCCGACCGCGCCGCGTGGGACCGCTGGCGTGCCGCCCAGGTCACGCGTCTTGTACGGCAGATTCGCACAATGCTCGGCGAGCGTCGGCCCGACGCGACGCTGACCGCCGCCGTTGGACGCGATCCCCACCGGGCCTTCGCCGAGCATCTGCAAGACGGAGCGACGTGGCTGCGGCTCGGTCTGATCGACGCGGCGATGCCGATGGCGTACACACAGGATGCGGCCGCGTTCGGCAAGGACATCGAGGCGTACCGCGCCGCGGCCGCCGGTGGGCGGGTCATCCCCGGAATCGGCCTCTATCGCCTCGACGAGGCGCCGGCGCTGCGTGCCCAACTCGAACGCTGCCGCGCCTGGGGTGGCGAACTCGCGCTGTTCTCGTACGAGTCGCTGCACGCGGTTGACGGCGACCGTGGCACCCCGCCAACGACCGATGTCCAACGGTCCCGGCAGATGCGCCGCGCAGTCGTCGGCGAGGCGCTGAGCACCATGCCCTGAGGACGACGCGCCATATCAGGTGGGGCTATTTGCCGGGGGGAGTTTCCGGCATGACGTTGATGATCTTCGAAAGGAGATAGGTTTCGAGCAAGGCGTCGCGGCCCAAGGGCACGCGTTGAAAGCCTCCGCCGCGCGCCGCACGCAACCCCTCGGTCGTGGGCAGCCGCTCGCTGTAAATCGCCAGGGCGCCGGACGCCGTCGTCACCTGACGCTCGGGGGCACTCTCGCGGTACTTGTCGACCTGGACGGACACCAGAAAGCGGCCGCTTATTGGCATCGACTGCTCCGGTTCCGACTCCGGCTCGGCAGGCGCCGGCGGAATCTCGTCCACGGGCGTCATCATCTCCATCTCGGTCGATGCGGGCGGCGCTGTGGGCTCAGCCGGGCCGGATTCGAGCGGCTCATCGGTCGGCGTTATCGTGACCGTGACCTCACGCTGAATCGTGTGCAGACTGCTTTCCAGAACCTGGTAGGCCCCCTGCGAGTCGCCGCGCCAGAATTCGAACCACTGGGCGCCAGTCGTCGGACCAGCCTGAATCCGGCCGAGCTGTCGATCGACGCGCCGCGGCGCGAAATCGCATTCGCGCAACGCCGTCAAAGTTGCGTCGACGTACAGGTCATAGTCCGATACGTCCACAACGGCCTGTGTCGCCGACATTGGCTGTGCCGGCCGATGACAACCCACGCCAAACAGCACGATGATCGTTCCGAGAATAACCGTGATGGTGGTTCGCATGGCGGCGATGATATGGCGGCGAGACGGGAATGCAAGCTGTTGGGCGATACGAACGCGCGGACGCGAGATTTCGACAGAAAAACTCGCCAACTTGAACAACTTTTAGAAACATTACAGTGGAAGCTGTCGTGTCCCCCTTCACGCCCCCGCGTCGCTCACCGAGTGACGCGGGGCTCTTTTTTTGCCTGAGGCTTCTTTGGTCCGGAAGTGCTGTTCGAACCCGAAGGGCCGATTCACTCCCTCGGCGTGCCGATGTCACCGCCACCCGTCGCCGCTGCCTCGCCGAGAAGTAGCAGCACCAACAGCAGCCCGAGCAGCACAGACGGGGACAACCAGCGGCTCCACCACCCAGCCGGCGCCAGCCCCGGCGTGTCGGCACCCGGTTCAGATGCGTCGAGTGAGAGGTCCGCGGTTCCGACCACCTCGCGAATCGAATCCGGTGTGACCGGGTCGAGGCGTGACTCGGCATTTGGCCAGTTGACGGCGTAGAGTGCCACTTCGACGCCGGCCGACGTGCGAATCGCGTATAGGCCCGCATCGTCCGTGGGCCAGCTCGTTTCCGGCAGACCGTCGCTCAGCCCACACGACGTCGTCTCGCGTTCCGCCCCGGAGACGCGCTGCACGGTCACACGGTCAAGTGCGGACAGGGCTGGGAATCGGCGGCGCGAAACCTCGTGCGCAACCAGGTTCGCCACGTTGGACGAGACCGGCGCCGTCTCGTCGATGAGTGTGTGCAGCCAGACAAGCAGACCGCCGGCGCGGATGCCCATGTCGCTCCAGGCCGGCGTCGCGTTCGTCAACAACGCAACCAACCGACCCCGCCCCACCGGCCTGCGCACAATCGCCGGCGCGTCGTCAGTGAAGCGTGCCTCGACGATCGCCTCCGGCAGCAAGTCCGTGATTCGCACGCGGCGCCGCACCACGGCACGCGTCAACTCGCTCAACGCTTCGTCCGCCGCCCACGGAGAGTCAGACATCCACTTGAGCCGATCGACGGCTGGGGCGTCTTCGACAGACGGGGGCTCGCTGCTCAGCATCGACCAGAGGGCCGATGGTGTTCGTACGTCGGCGTCGCGCTCATCCGCCATAAGCACCAGACATGCTCCCTGGCGTGTCAGATCCAGGAGCGAATCAACCGCAGCATCGGCCGTCGCAGCGCCTGTCAGGATAACGAGTGGTGGACGAGCTTGTCGCTCGCGAGCCTCCGCCAGCGCCGCCGGCGTTTCGGCCACCGACAAGACACGTAGCTCGATAAGCTGCCGCTCGCTCGGAAGCGTCTCTGGCGCGAGCAGGTTGCGCAGAATGAGCTGGTGGCTGTCGTCTGGCGGCGTGTCGGAGCTGTGTACCAGCCACACGACCGGACGCGGCCGCACATCCACCGCCACATAGCGCACCTCGTCGTAGTCCAGGTGGTCGGCCGGCTTAAGCGTGCACGTCAATCCGTGTCGACCGGGCGCCAGCGGTGGCACGACCAACTCCGTCGCGCTTGCGCCGTCAGCCGCAATGTGCAGTGGCCCCGCGCGTGTGACCTCAGCACCGTCGAGTTCGACCGCCAGATGCACATCCGCGCCAACGCCCGTCGTACGCACTTCGATGCGCATGGGCAGTATCATGCCGGCCCCTGGCCGTTCGTCCAGCGAATCGGCGTGTGCCAGTTCGAGATTGGTCGGATGCGATGCGGCGCTGATGAACACACGCACGCTCACATCTTCGATGCCGCCGAGCAGTGCCGGCGTCACATCGGCCCAGGAATGCGACGCACCGTCGGTGAAAACCGCGATCTCTTTGTTTTCCTGGCGGGCTTCGCGCAGGATCGCGGCGGCCTTGTCAAAGGCGGCTCCCAGGGGAACGGCGTGGGACGCCCCGGAACCAGAAGCGCGCAGCGTTGCGAGGATACCGGCTAGATCACTGGTCAACTGGACGGTTGGCTGACGTGGATCGGCGAAGACCAGCGCCAGCGCCGACCCGCGTGGTCGATGTGCCGCATCTCGTGCGTACGTCGACGCGCGTGCACGGATGCGGCGGGACAATGGCTCACCGTCGGCGGCCGGATAGCGTGTGCTCAGCGAGTCGTCGACGATAATGACCGCTGCCACCGGTCCGGTGTGTGCCGCCGAATCGCCCACCGGTCGGCAGGTTGGCCCCGCCAGTAGACAAGCCGCTCCGGCAATCAGCATGCACCGCAGCAGTAGCAGCCACAGGTTGCGTACACGCCTGGCGCGCTGTCCGCTCAGCAACGCGGGTCTCAGCAGCGCAAGGGCCGGAAAACTGACACGGCGTGGGCGCGGGCGCAACCACAGATGCACGAGCAGCGGCACGGCGATGAACGCCGTTCCGGCAAGTAACGCCGGCGTAGTGAATGTGAGTGACCACATACACCAGTACCTCGCGGCGCGCCCATCTCGCGCCGATGCTCCGCCCGTCAACCAGGCGTGCGCGACAACCGACGGGTGCCAGCGCGTCGGGTGCCATGGGCAGGCCCGCCGAAGGCGGGTTTGCCCGTGTCGTGCTTACCAGAGCACGGGCAGGTCTACGACCTGCCCATGGCACCGGCTTCCTCGTGCAACTCACCACCTGAACGGGCACACGTCCGTCAACTTACTCGCCGACAATTTCCCTGTACACACACCGCCGAGCAAGCTAACCTAGCCGCGACAGTCGTCAGGATAGCCACGTATCTCGGCAGCGGCGGTAACAAATGGCACTGGAACCGATGGAAACTGCGCACGGCAGCGACTGTCCCTGCTGTGTACAACTCTCCGTGTTTCTCGAGAACCGCGTCGGCCAGCTTCTGCGGCTGACGCGTTTGCTGCAGGATCACCCGGTGCACATTCTGGGGATGTCCGTCGACGCGCTGGTGGACTGCTCCATAGTGCGCATGCTGTTTGACGATCCGGATGCGGCCCATGGGCTGTTGACCAGTGGCGGCTTCACCGTCGCCCAGACTGAGGTCCTCGTCGTGGAAATGCCGCCAGGCAAGCGCGGCATCATGACGATCTTCGGTACCCTGATCGGCGGAGAGGTGAACATCAACTACCTGTATCCGCTCATCGCCACCGAATCGCGCCCCACCTGCCTCGCCATCCATGTGGACCACCTGGACCAGGCCGGCGCCGCACTGATACAGCGAAAGTTCCGCGTACTCGATCAAAGCGACCTGTAGTCACGCCGATGCACCAGCCACTCACGCCGTGCGAACACCAGTCATGGCAAATGTCCGACGGCTACGTCGTGAACGGACGCGTCTGGCCGGCGCGCGACAGGGCCATACGCCCCGCCATCATCTACCTGCACGGCATCCAGTCGCACGGAGCATGGTTTGAATGGTCCGCGTCGGTATTGGCCCAGGCCGGCAACATGGTCGTGCTGCCCGATCGCCGCGGCAGCGGGCTGAATGACGAGGCGCGCGGCGATACGCCCACGCGCAATCGCTGGCTCGACGACCTGGACGACCTGACGCAGCAGCTGAGCGAAGAGCACGGCGTGACGCGTTTCGCGGTATGTGGC
>JAFGRR010000548.1 GCA_016935035.1 Phycisphaerae bacterium
GGGGACATCATGCCGTGCCCCCAGTAGTCGGATTAACTCGTCGTAGCGACCGCCACCAGCCAGCAGCCGCGCATCTTCCTCGCCAGTCGCTGCCCGGTATTCGAACACGATCCCGGTGTAGTAATCCAGATTGCGCGTGAAACTAAAGTCGAAGACCAGCCGGTCGGAAGACATGCCGTAAGCGGCGAGCAGATCGACCGTCTGCATCAGGTCACGCCCGATCTGCTGCGTAGCTTCGTCGTCATGTGCCGCGTTGAGGTGATCCAGCAGGGCGGCGGGGGAAGCGGCGTGGTTCAGCACCTTTTGTAGGTCGCGCAGCGCGTCGAGCGTGCGCGCGCGTTGATCGCCTTGCTGCTGCCGGGCGAGCAGGCGGCGCGCGATTTCGTCGTGGCTGCGCCCGCCGAGCGGCCCGCGCGACGGTGTGGCGTACAGCATCGCTTGCAGAGCGGCCTCGGTATCGGGACCGTTGGGGGGGGCGGACAGTGCCGGGTTGTCCGAAGTATGCCGCGGCGCGCCGAGGGCTTCCTCGGCAGCTGCCAATGCCTCTGGTCCTTCGTGCAGGCGCGGCAGCCAGCTCAGCGCGAAGCGGTACATCTGCCTGTTGAGCCGGTAGCGGCTCAACAGGCGCGTGACCAGCCCGCTGTGCCCGATCACGGTCTGCCAGTCGGTGACGCCCGCCGCAGTGAGCAGTTGGGCGGTTGCGGCGATGATTTCGGCGTCGGCGGCTGGTCCGCGTTGGTTAAGCAGCTCACCGCCGAGCGCGGTCTGCTGCCGGATGCTGCTGTAGCCGAGCCGCTCGTGATGCAGAATCGGTCCGGCGAACTGGAGCCTGACGGCGTCCGTGCGGTCCTGGAAATGCATGATGTAGGCCCGCGCTGCCGGGACAGTGAACTCTGGCCGCAGGCACAGCGCCTTGCCGGGCAGGTCGAACGTCATCAGCCGGTTGATCGCCGCGTCACCGGCTTTGATGAGAAAAAGATCGGCGTGCTCGACGAGCGGCGTGGCGATGCGGTCATAGCCAAAGCGCTCCAGGTGCTCTTGCAAGCGCAAGGTGAGTGCTTGCTGTGTCGCCAACGCAGGTGTGAGCAGGTCGGCGAGCCGGGGTGGAAGAGTTGCCATAGCATCAGTCCTGGGTGGTAGGTATTCGCAGGATGATAGCGGAGGTGGGGCCGTCCGGCAACGCTCAAACCCGCGCGAATCTGTACGCGGATTGTCACCCAGGCAAAAACGGGTGTCCCCGGTTGGAGACACCCGTCAGCTTGCGTTCGTGGCGACTCACTGGTATGTGCCGCTGCTGTAGACGAAAACGTAGGCGTCCTCGTAGCCGTCTGCGGTCCACTGGTAGAGCCAGTGAGAGTCGGTGATGGTCAGGTTGACGCAGCCGTGACTGTGGCGGTAACCAAAGCCGTCATGCCAGTACGTGCCGTGCAGGCCGATGGCGTCGTCGAAGTACATGGTCCAGGGCACCTCTTCCAGGTAGTAGAAGTCCGGCGCGCCTTCTGCTCCGCTCATTGGTGTGCTTTCGTGGCGGTCCCATATCTGGAACAACCCTTCGTTGGTGGACCAGTCCGGCAGGCCGGAGGAGATAAGCGTCGCAAATACCATGCGGTCATCTTCGTAGGCGACGAGAGTCTGTTCGTACAGGTCGATTGCCACCCAACGTCCGGAAACGCCCTCTGGCCGTTCAATCGGCGTGATCTGGCCGAGGCGCGTCTGGTGAACCCATTGGCCCGGCCCGACGAGGTACCATTGCCAACCATCGACCAGTGCCGTCGCGTAGATGTTGACCAGCGTGTAGCGGGCCATCCAGGGCGTGCCTGGCAGTGGTTCTGCGCCGGGGCGTGCGCTGGGCTTGGTGTCGAGCAGCATCCAGGCGAAGGTGTAGGCGGGTGGCTCGTTGAGCAGTACACCCGTGAATTCGGACACGTGTGCTCCGCCGAGGTACTGGTCCTCCACCCACTGGCCCGGATTGACCTCGACCCAGGTTCCCTGGCGACTGATCGTCGTGAAGAAGTTGAAGCCCGGATCGAGCGTGCCGATGGGGTTGCCATTCGGCGTATCGTAGATGGTGACCTGCTGCAACACGCGCTGGTAATTGCGGTTGTAGAGCAGTGTGTTGTCGGGCGTCAGCGGCGTGACGTCGGGCGCGGGGTGCGCGCTGATTTCCGCATTGATGGCCCGGCGTTCCAGCGCCGTCAACTCGCTGACGGCCAGGATGCAGTCCCCGTTCCCGTCTACGCCGTAGGGGCATTCTTCCGGCCCGTCAGCATAGGCAACGATCCCGGCGATGGCTTGCACGAGGAGTGCGATGGTGATGGCGATGAGCCAGAGTCGTCGATTGCGCATAGTCTCCCTCGGTTCAGGGTGGTCAAACAGGATGTGTCTGGTCAAGCGACCAGTCACAGCAAAAACGATACCGCACGAGGGCGGCTTCCGTCAATGCATGGACGCGGCGAGCAGCCTACGTTTTACCTCTGCTGATAGTGGGCAACGGAGGCGATTGGTCAACTTGAACGCAACCTGTTATGCTTGCAGCCGGAAGACGAGAATTCGGGCCCGTTGCAGGCTGTCTGAATAACGCACGCAGGCGCGGCCCGCCGTGTGCTCCTGGCCGGGGGCCTGCAAAGGCTCCTGGACAACGATGGACTTGCCGGCGAAAGGAGAACACAGTCAGTGACTAAGATTGGGGCGCAAGCGTCGCCACTGCGCGTCGCGATTATTGGGTCAGGGCCGTCAGGGTTTTACGCTGCCGAGCACCTCTTGAAACAAACCGATCTCACTGTCGAAGTTGACATGTTCGAACGCCTACCGACTCCGTTTGGGTTAGTGCGGGGAGGTGTCGCGCCGGACCACCAGAAGATCAAGTCCGTGACGAAGGTCTATGATCGCATTGCGGCCCGACCGGGCTTTCGCTTCTTCGGCAATGTGGCGTTTGGGACCGATGTGACCCGTGACGACCTGGTACATCACTACCACGCCATGATCTTCGCGGTCGGGGCGCAGAGCGACCGTAAGCTGGGCGTCCCCGGCGAAGACCTGCCCGGCAGCCACTCCGCGACCGAGTTCGTAGCGTGGTATAACGCCCATCCTGACTTCCGCGATCATCAGTTCGACCTGACGCAAGAAGCCGCCGCCGTGATCGGCGTGGGCAATGTGGCGATGGATGTGGCGCGTATCCTGGGGCGCACGCGCGACGAGCTGGTCGATACCGAC
>JAFGRR010000549.1 GCA_016935035.1 Phycisphaerae bacterium
CAGCGAGGCCGTCGAACTCGAACCGCTCTGGCAGGCCTCGGTCGGCCTCACGTCC
Organism: Phycisphaerae bacterium; assembly: GCA_016935035.1. Lineage (GTDB taxonomy): Bacteria > Planctomycetota > Phycisphaerae > UBA1845 > Fen-1342 > JAFGRR01. The sequence goes on from JAFGRR010000549.1 coordinate 56, forward strand.
TGGTTCAGCACGATCCTGCCGATCGACGGACAGATTTACATCGCCTCGCTCGGCACGACGCTCGCCAGCGTCGACGATCCGTGGGACGGCGTAGTCCGCGTCGACGCCGAAACCCATCGCGGCCAACTGATCTTCGAGGCGCCCGATCGCCACCCGCGCGACATCATCGGCCTGGCGCTGGGTAGCAACTGCCTGTTCGCCGCCTGCCGCAACGGCTTCGTATATGCCCTCGACCCCGACGGCGTGATGCTGTGGCGCTGCAACACCGTCTACCCCAGCGTGTCCGTGCCGCTCGCGCTCGATGTCAACGGCGACGATTCTGCCGACGTCGTGGTGGTCACCGGGCGCGGCACCGTCGTGTCCATCAGCGGCCGCAACGCCAAGACGCCCTGGGTCACCCCTCTGCCCGGCGGCCCGCCGACGCACCTCGACTCACCGCCGCTTGTTCAGGCCACGCTGTCGGCCGGCGACGTGCTGCCCGGCGGCGGCCCCGAAATCGTCGTCACAACCGAGGCCGGCGACATCTACGTGCTCTCCGTGCGCGACGGACGGGTGCTTTGGCACCAGCGTTTCATGCCCGGGCAATACGCCGCCGCCCTCACATACAACGACGTCGGCGACAACCAGACCGCCGTGTTCATCGGCGACAGCTCGGCGCGCATCTGGCGGCTGGTGCGCAGCGGCAACGGACTACAGCCCGACCTGCTTTGTTCGCTCGCCGTCCAGCAACATCAGGGCATCGTCTCACACCTGCGCACTCTCTACACCGCCGATGACGCCGCCTCGTGGCTGCTGGCGTGTCCGACCGGCGACGCCGGCACGCCAAGCAGCAGCGTGTGCCTGCTGGATGCATACGGCTTGTATTGGAGATACGCGCCGGGTGGCGTGATCTGGTCCCCGCCGGCCATCGCCGATGTAAACGCCGATGGCCGCAGCGAAATCCTGGTCACGTCCGTCGAGTTCCCCGCCGACAGCGAACCGACTAGTTTGCTGAGCATCCTCTCACGCGAGGGCCATTGCCTCCACCGCCTGTCGGTGCCCAGCGCGATAGAAGCCGCCCCGGTCGTCGCCGACATCAACGGCGACGCCAGGCTGGAAATCCTCGTCGCCGACCAGGCCGGCGTCCTCCGCTGCTACGCCACACGGGGCAAGGGCCGCGCCGTCGAATGGGGCCTCGGCGCCGGCGACCCGTGCAACACGCACAACGCCCTGAACGCCTTCTCCTGGGGCCAACGCCCCGCCGGCCTGCAATGGACGTGGCGCCCCGACTTCTGAACCGGCCGTCATCTTCAATGTGGCGGCCGTCGAACGCACAGCCCCCCCCACGTAAGTGCCGCCAACCACCGATTCGCCATTGAGGCCAAGAATCTGCTTCGCGATCACCGTCGTGACTGCTACGATGGGGAACTGATAGTTCGGAACGCGTCCGGCTGTGCGCCGGTGCTGTATCCACGACATAGAGGGGTTCTCTCGCAAGCAGCACGTTCGGGGAGGCTCCAGTCCTGGGAAGGGAGACGCTAATCATGACCGGTCTTCGTGAGTACGGTCGCGCGCGGTACGTGGCAACGCTCCTTGTCTGCGGCTTGGTGGCAATGACATTCGCCGCCACGGCCAACGGTGCTTGCAGCCCGCCTGAGGTCGCAGCGCTGCGAGCCTCGGACATGACCGACCACAACTACTACGGCTGCTCAGTCGCCACAAGCGGCAACACGGCCGTTGTCGGAGCATGGGGCGCCGACGCCCTCGACACCGAATTCTGCGGCGCGGCGTACGTCTTCGTGTCGGATGGTCTGGGTGGCTGGTCGCAGCAGGCCAAGCTCACGGCATCTGATCCGGCGCTGCGTGACTACTTCGGTCTCTCGGTCGCCATCGATGGCGATACCGCAATCATAGGCGCGTATGGAACCGATGACACTGAGCCCAACAACCCAGACTGCAACTCCGGCTCGGCTTACGTGTTCGTCAGGGACGCGCTCGGCCACTGGACTCAGCAGGCCAGGCTGAACGCTTCGGACGCGACTACGGGCGACTACTTCGGCCAGATGGTCACGATCGACGGCGATACGGCCCTCATCGGCGCCTGGGGGGACGACGACGGCGGCGATCGTTCGGGCGCGGCGTACGTCTTTGTTCGGGATGGCGGCATCTGGACCCAACAGGCCAAACTCACTGCTTCTGATGCCACCGTCTTTGCTTCCTTCGGCATAGCCGTCGCAATCGACGGTGACACCGCGATCATCGGCGCTATCTACGACAACGACGGCGTCGATATCTACGGGGCAGCCTATGCCTTCACACGTGATGGCTCCGGCACCTGGTCCCAACAGGCCAAGCTGACGCCATCCAACTTCATGGCATGGACCGCTTATGGCATCGCGGTGGCGATCGACGGCGATACGGCGTTGGTTGGCGCCGTGGATGACCGCGATGGCGCCAGTTCTCATGGTGCCGCGTACGCCTTCACACGCGATGGCGATGGAACGTGGTCGCAGCAAGCCAGACTGACGGCCGCCGATGCTGCGCATCATGACCGCTTCGGATCCTCCGTCGCCATTGCCGGTGACCGGGCGGTCATAGGAAGCCCCTTCGACGATGATGCTTGCCTGAACGATCCGAACTGTGATTCCGGATCAGCCTACGTCTTCACCAGAAGCACTGCCGGCACCTGGACCGAGCAGGGGAAAATCACTGATTCCAACGCGGCCGCCGGCGACCAATTCGCCGACTGCGTCGCCATTGACGGCGAACTAACGCTCATCGGCACCGATGGCTGGGCACGCGCATACGACCTGTCCGATTGTGAATCTCCCCTGCTCGGCGACTGCGACTGCGACGGCGTTGCGGACGTTTTCGACATCGACGCCTTCGTGATGGCAATCATCTTCCCGGCCAACTACGCGGCCACGTACCCGGCCTGCGACATCATGGCCGCCGACTGCAACGGCGATGGAAACCCTGACGTCTTCGATATCGATGCGTTTGTGGCCGCGATTCTGCCGTAGCGCGACGGCCGAACCGCTGGCGAAACAGGAAGCGACCGCTGGAATGGCGCTGGTCAATACGAATATGCCCGCTCGCTGCCGCTCGGGCTCGGTTGCGTGACATCGCTACTGCGGGGCACCGTTCACCAAGGCATTCACCGATGGCAGTTCTACGCCGATGCCGGCGTTTTGTAGGAGCGCGTTCAGCGGGCGCCGGATTAGTTCCCAGGTTACGCGGATGCAGCCTTCGCCGCCGAAGAGGATCAGCATCGTCCATACGAACGCGTTCATCGTGAAAGCCCACGCGCAGATTTGCGGCAATGGCCAGAGCTTCAGCCAGTTTCGCCGAATGGCGGCGCAGAAGCCTTCGCCGCTCGCATCGAGCCGTTTGACCCAGTCCACCCAGCGCTGATTGATGTACACCATCAGGCCCATGACGATGCCCCAGATGGCGACCTTCAGCGTCGTCTGGTGCCAGATGCCGCAGAGGAAGAAGGTGACGCAGAGGTTGAACGCCACGCGTCGGCGATTGCCGCCGAGGGGGATGTAGACGTAGTCGCGCAGAATGAACGACAGGCTCAGGTGCCAACGGCGCCAGAAGTCGCGCATGCTGGTCGAGAGCCACGGCCGCTTGAAGTTCTCGAACAGTCGATAGCCCAACAGCCGCGACATGCCCGCCGCCATGTCGCAATAGCCGCTGAAGTCGAGGTATAGCGTGAAGATCTGCACGTATACGCCGAGATAGAGGGCGACGTAGCTGCTGATGGCCTCGGGCGTGTCGTAGTAGCCGCCGCCGCGCGTGTTGGCGATGCCGTGGTTCCAGAGGTACTCGTGGAAATACCAGGTGGAGACGAGCGTCTTGGCCAGGCCGATGCCGAGCCGCAGCAACGCCGGCGGGACGTTCGCGAGCGTGCGGCGCTGGTGGCAGGTGTCCATCTCGTCCTGGAAGCGCGGGTAGCGCTCGATCGGGCCCTGCATCAGCGTCGGGGCGTAGCAGAGGTAGGAGACGAAGTTGAGCAGTGAACGCCGCTCGCGCGGGATCGTGTCGCGCTTCAGCTCGGAGAAGTAGTGCAGCATGCGAACGCTGAAGTACGCCACGCCGACCAGATGCAGATTGAAGAACATCATCTGCCCGAGCTGCGGCGGCGGGTTGATTCCGATCCAGTGCGGCTCCCACGCGAAACAGCGTGTGCCGAGTGGGAAGAGCCATGGCATGTTGGCGTGGAGCCAGGCGTTCAGACCTGGGGCAAGCGGGAGAATCTTGGGGATCTGCGTCACGACCGTGACGAGCACGACACACCCGATAGCCGCCAGCGGCGGGCCAATCTGGAGCACGTCCTTGCGTTTGGCCTCGACCGCGAACAGCTCGGTGATCCAGTAAAACACGACGCAGACCAGCAGCCACCACAGCGGGTACAGCAGGCCGAAGTTGTAGCCTAGGAAGATAACGCACGTCGCGATGAGGCCGAAACGGAGGGCCCGGCCGCGCAGCAGCAGCAGGATCGGCAGCAGCGGCAGGAAGTAGCAGACGCGATAGCGATCGTCGAAGACCTGCTTGAGCCAGAAGTCGCGCAGGGCGCCGCCGCGCCAGAAGGCCCACGGCGTATCGCGGATCGGGGTCCACAGGTATTGGCCGAGGGCTTCCCAGACCTCGGCGACGGCGTCTTGGGCCAACAACAGCATTCCGATCGCAACTCCGGATTCGGGTGCCCCACCCTTTCAAGGATGGGGGACTTAACATACGGGTGCCCCACCCTTTCAAGGGTGGGGGACTGACGTTGCCGCCCGGCGTCCAACACGCCGCGCGGAAGGAGGATTCTGGCGGAAAGTGGGCCGGGACGCCAACCTGGGCGGCGGAGGCGGGCGTGGCCTTCGTTCAGGACCGAGGCGGCGACCTTTGCGTCGCGCAACTCCGGGTATTTCTCCTCG
>JAFGRR010000550.1 GCA_016935035.1 Phycisphaerae bacterium
CCGGCGATGCAGCAGCCAGATTCACCGCAAGCTGGTTCGTTGTGCCGGTGTGCTGGTGCTTCGTAGTGACGGCAGTGATCAGCGGGTGGCCGATGCAGTTGCGCTTTGAACTCAGCCGCGCGGCCTTCGAGCGCGAGGTGCAGACAATTCTCAGCGGCAACTCAACTGCAAAGAGTCGGACCATAGGTAGCGGAGCCATGACAATGATCTACCTGAACAAACCTGTCGGGCTATACTTCGTAGACACTGTCTGCGTCTCACCGACGGGCATGAGTTTCACAACAAATGGCGTCGGACTCAGCACGTTTGGCTTCAGCTGTAATACAAGTGCTCCGGTCAACACACCAGGCCTTTCCGGCCGTTGGCGGACGTTTAGTCACGACAAGTGAACGCAGCGAACAGATGGCAGCACTCGCGTTGATTCACCTACCGCGAACCGCCCCGCTCCCACACTCAACGCATTCGCCGCCCCGGCCGCCGCAGCCCGTTTCAGCGCCTCAGGCGGCTCCTGCCCCGCTGATAACGCCGTCACTAGCCCCGCCATGAACGAGTCACCGCTGCCTACCGCACACACAGTGTGTGCCGTTGGCAGTACCACGCGCCAACAGGCGTCCCTATCCGCGAGCACGGCGCCGCGCTCGCCAAGCGTCAGCACCACCGTATCAACCCCCTTCTCATGCAGTTCCCTCGCCGCCCCAGCAGCGCCATCGGCGACAGTGGCAATCTCACGCCCGAGCACATCGCCCGCCTCGTCGATGTTGATCTTCAGGCCGTGCGGTTTGGCGTCGATCGCGCTGCGCAATGCATCTTTGCTGGTGTCGACCCAGACCTGACGGCCGGTTTGCCGCAATGCCGTAACCAACTCCCCCATCGCGCCGGGTGTGCAGCCGAGCGGCATGCTGCCGCAGATGCAGACGGCGTCGGCGCGGACGGCGTGCTTCAGAATGTCCTCATGCACGCGCTGCCAATCCGTGGGCGATACCACCGGCCCGGGTTCGTTGATGACGGCCACGTCGGCGGCGTTGGGCGGGATGGCGATTATGCATGTGCGTGTCTCGGCGTCGATCCAGGTCCATTCCGCTCGCAGCCCCTCGCGCATCGCCAGGTCCGCGACAATGCGGCCGCTGGCGCCGCCGAGCGGGCCGGCGATGAGCGCTTCGCCGCCGAGCGTTCGCACGGCACGCGCTACGTTGACGCCCTTGCCGCCGGCCATCACGAGCGTCTCGCTGGCGCGCAGCACGGCGCCGGGCTTGACGCTCGGGACAATCAGGTTGCGATCAATCGCGGGGTTAGGGCTTACGCACAGGATCATCTCATCTCCGAGGACAGCTCCGAGCCCACAGCATCGCGCGCGGCACACAGCTTCTCAAGTTCCGGCAGCACTTCCTCGCTCCGCAGCGCCGGCGGCAGCTCACCGAGCGTCGTCATGACGAAGGTCGTGCTGTTCATGTGGTTCAGCGAGCCGTGCGTGCTGGCCATCATCTTGACCATGAAGTTGAAGAACGCCGAGCCGTAGCACGACCCGTCGCGCAGGTTCACGATCAGGTCGGGCGGACTGTCGACCAGTCCGTGAAATGCCCGCCACACGCGCCGTAACGGGTCGGGGTAGTAGTGGTCCAGCGTGGCGGCGAACAGGGCGGCGTCGTCAATCTCGCCCTCGGGCGACACATGCCCCGCCGACCGCAGTTGCTCGATTATCGGTGCGAGCTTGAGTGGGTCACCTTTGGCGGCGTCGTAGCGGAAACCGTTGGCGCCCTGGGTCACGTAGGCCTCGCCGTCGCAATCACGGACGACGACGCGGTCGCCGTCGGGGAAGCACGCGAACTCGACGTCCGCGTGCCCCAGCAGGCAGTCGGCCACGCCGCTGGGGTCGCGCGTGTACAACTCCGCGTATGTCACCAGGCCGTACGCGATCGCGACCACGTCACGATCATCCTCCAGCCGGTCGCGCAACCGATAGCCGCCGGCCTTGAGAACCTCGTCAAACGTGATGCGCGGGTTGTCGACCAGGTTGTGCCCGTGGTCGGCGGCGAGCGTGAGCATCACGCGGCCGTGGCGCTCGTAGACGATCTGCTCGCACAGGCGATCGACGGTTTGCAGGTATTCCTCAATCGCCGGCCGGCCGCCGCGCGTTCCCAGCCCGGCCGAACCAACCGAATAAGCAACGCCTGTCCCCCCGTCGATCCCGCGGAATGTCCGCAGCATGCCGGCCATCTCGTGATTGAAGACGGTCCGCGGATCGAGGTAGACGAGGATGTCCCACATGAGCGAGCAGCGGTAATCGACCTTGGCCAGCCACGGGGCATTCAGGCCATGCAGGTAGACGTCGTTGCCGTCCGACATCCGCCCTTTGGCACGATCGTAGTAGTCCGACTGGTACGCCAGGCAGCGGTCTGAGTGCAGCAGGTCGGCCAGTGCCAGGTCGGTCATCGCCGGATAGCAGCACACGACGCGGCTCGGCGGCTGGAACATCCGGAAGTGCCCCGCGCGATACAGCTCATCAACGAGTTCGAACGGCACGCCGTCGAGCAGGATCAGATAGTGCGGCACGTCGCCGGCGGCGATCTCGTCCAACTCAATGCGCGGCCCGGGGTGGCCGTGCTCGTCGGCGTAGGCGATGGCGTGTTTGCGGCCGGCGAAGGCCTGGTACTGCCAGAAATCGGCCCGCTTGTCGCCGGTGGTATCGAACGCGAAAGTGATCTCGCGCTGACCGCCGCGCACATCCATCGGCGGCGGAAAGCTGGGCTCATGCGCACAGCCGCTCAGGGCCGCCAGTTCGAGCGTCAGGGCGACAATCGGCAACAATGCAACGTAACGCCACGCGGACATAGGCAACCTCCGCCGCCAGCATGCGCGCCAGGCGCGGCTACGTCCAGCGAGGACACGCAATCTCACGAGTGGTTTGTCAGACCCCAACGCCTTAGGCCTTCGGCGCGCCCTCCGATTCGGGCGACGATTCTCCCACCGTCAGGTCATACTGGTCACCACACTCCGGGCAGCGTCCCCTGTCCGGCGATCCACGCAGCGAATAGCCGCAGGTCAGGCAGGTGCGTCCTGGATTGCGGATCAGCAGGTTCACGAGCCATAGCGGGCCGGTCATGAAGTAGACGCCGAGGGCGACTTGGGCCAGCGCTCGCACCGTGTCCGCGTAGTCGATCGGAACATCCAGCCATCCTTGGCGCCCCGCAAGCACGCCGTGAACACGATAGGCTATCTGCCACGCAATGGTCGGGATAGTCCAGACAACAAGCCACAAGCCGACGATGCGAAGCATCATGCGAAATGTCGCCTTCTGTTTCATACGCTCACCTCGCGCGGCGTCGGCGTGCCGCGGAGCACTCTTGTCAACAGTCCGGGCCACAACAACATGAATGCGCCCATGCCCAGTCGGAGTACGAACGTCGTCAGCAGCTCTGACATTGACGAAGTCCACTGTAACTGCCAGCTGCCTAACGTCCAGGGCCGCTCCATCATGAGGTAGACCAGCAGGTTCCACGCTGGCCCGTTGAACGCATCTATGAACACAAGTAGTCCCACGCCACGCACCGCCTGCGTAAAGATGTCATGCGCGCGGAGTGGCCCCGATGCGCGCTCGCGACGCCCTTCAAGCGGCGCATCACAGCCGTGACAGTTGCCTCTGTGGCAACGCGGATGATCCATGCCGCAGGCCGCGCAGAACCTCCAGGTTGGCGGCAACGTGATGCGGGCTAGCCCCCGACTACCGAGAATCAGGATGGCACCAAGCAAGATGTAGTTCGGCGAGTATCGTGGCAACTGGTC
>JAFGRR010000551.1 GCA_016935035.1 Phycisphaerae bacterium
CCCGGGCCTCGTCGTACACAAAGCTGGTCAGTACCGGCGTCGCAACCTTGTAAAACTCCGCCCCCACCGGCAACGCGGCGATTTGTACGAGTTGGCGGTCCGACCGGCTCGGCAATGAAGTGCGTGACGCCAGCGAGTAGCTGACGCTGATGCCCTCGTCAACCTGGGCCTCGCGAGCTTCGCGCAGTTGCGACCGGCTGGCGGATACCAGGTCGAGCACTTGCAGATCGTTGGCGACCTGGTTCAGCTCGAGATCCAGTTGCGGCTCCGCGGCCTCGGCCTGCCGCGCGGCCATCTGGCTCATCTGCCGTTGTTGCGACATGCCACCCTTCTGTACGCGTCGATTGTCAACCTGGAGCTTCTGTTGATAGAGTTCCATGCGGGCCTCGTTGTAGCCCTTGGGCATGGCCGCCTGCGCCTCCAACTGAACCTGGCTCGGGTGCCGCAACGTGATCTGCATGGGTTCGAGCGTCGGCGCCTTCGCCACGAGCGACGGCGTTGCGGTCGAGAGCGTGGTTTCGACGTCTGTCCAATCCTCGCCGGACATCTGCTCGATCGACGCGTTGTACTCGACCAGCAGCCCGTCCTGATCGGCCGCGTGCCGCACGTTGTACGAGGGCGACCAGTTGGAGTTGTTGACGAGGTATCTCAACCGCATTTTTCCGCCGGCGTCATTGGGCAGGTCAATGAAAATGACGGCCTCTCGCACGACGCGGTTTGAGCCGCCGGTGAGTTCGTTGCGTTTGCGCTGCAGGAGTTCGAGCTGGCTGGCGAGGGTCTTCTGCTCGCGCTCGAGTTCGAGCTGGCCGTTGGCGAGGTCCTCGCGGGCCTTGAAGATGAACTCGGTCAGCTCACGGACGGTGGGGGCGTTCAGCACGCCCTGCGTCAACTCGACGTTGGCCGTGGCGGCGGTGAACGTCTCCAGCCTCTCAAGATACGCCTTACGCTCGGCCGTCTCCTCGGTGAAGCGCTGGTTGGCACGCAGCAGGTTGTTGGTCTCGTCGATCTTGGCGTCAAGCTCGCGGACTTCATCGCGTACGTCTTTGTCCACCGGCCGCACGCGGTACCGCACCGACCGCACGCTCAGTTCGTCGGCCGTCTCGGCATGAATGCTGCCGGGCAGAATCTGCTCTGGCAGATCGGTTATGGTGATCTCGCGCAAGCCCGCCGGCCCCGGAATGTCCACCAGGCGCGTGACCAGCGCCTGCCCGCGATACACCGTCACTGCGTCGATCTTGCCCGTCAGTTCCAGCGGCTCGGCGGCCAACGCCGGCCACACGATCAGACTCGTTAGTAGCCATGTCATTCTCATGCGCATGTTGAGTCCTCCTTCAAAAGGAAGTCTGCGCCATGCCAACGCCGGTGGCTGTAACGCTTTTGTAACAAGTCGTCGGGACCTGATGCGGCGGGCATTCGTGACAGCTAGATTCAGTAGCGGCCGATGCCCCTGGCGGCCGACGTGTGGCGTGGACCCGTGCGCGGTAGCGTCGTGCCGCCCGTTCTTGCCGTTATGCGTTGATAACGCTTTCGCGGCATCGTTTCTGAAGGACTACGGCCGCCACAGGGCGTTGCCGGACATGTTGCGTGGCCGACACTTTGGTGGCCGCCGCCGAATGTGACATTCGTCAGAAAACGGGAGGTTTGACATGCGACCATTTCTGGCCGCCGTCGCAGTGTTCGCTTTTGCCTGGCTGATGTTCGTGTTTTCGATGTTGGCGACAATGGAGGCGGCGATGTTTGGCGTGCCGCCTATGGGATTCACCTCGCACGCGATCTTCAAGGCGGCAATGGTCGCCATGGCGCTCTTCGCGATGCTGGCAAGTCGACGGAAACTGAGCACATACGGATTCGTCTGGGGTTCGCGCGTCAACTGGGCGTTGCTCGTCCCCGTTGGGCTGGTTGCGGGTGGCGTGGGATCATTGCTGATGATCGCCTTGTCGGCCAGCGGCATGAATCCGGGGGGCAACCGAGAGCCGTTGTGGCAACTGATCGTCGGCACCTGGGTCTGGTCGAGCGTCGCCGAGGAGATATTCGCGCGCGGCTACGCGCAAAGCCGCCTGTCCGCGTTCCGCGGCGTGGCGTTCTCGCTGGCCGGCGTTCGCATGAGCCTGCCGACGCTGACCGGAGCCGTGCTGTTCTCATCGACACACATCCTCGTGATGACCATGCCCGGCGTGGATGCGACCACCGTCTCAATCATCCTGGCGTCGACATTGCTTGTCGGCCTGATAGCAGGTGTCTATCGCGAGCACAGCGACAGCTTGCTGCCGGCGATCGCCGTGCACGTGTTGGCGAACGTCGGCGGTTTTCTGGGCGGCGTGCTTGGTTCGCAGCTAATGTAGCGGCCGACGTCTCGTCGGCCATCTTCACGCGAGTGGCTGTGTGCGGGGTGTCGCGTGCTGTGCATGGCGTCTGTGAGCCGTGCAGTGTCGGCGCGAGTCTACGGTGTAAGACACGGCTCACACAGCCGTGGTACACGTAACGGTTGCCGGTGTCGACAACTCACCAACAACAAGAACCTATCCCAAAACCGCGATTCTGATCTGAGCCGCGACCGTGAGGGAGCGTTTGTGCAGTCAAATGAACGGTTTCTCAGTCAACCGCTTCCTTACGGGCGCGGCTCGGTTCGGTTTTGGGATAGCTTCTAGTGACTAACAACCAACGACAATATGCCCCTCGCTGCCGCTTCGAGCTCGGATTGGAAAGACGGCCGACGAGACGTCGGTCGCTACTTTGGATGGTGTCGCGCAGGGGTCGCGGTACTACCGCCGGCGCTTGCGTTTGCGCTTCTGCTTGTCGCGTTGGGGGTTGTACTTGGTGGAGCCTTTTTTGACGCGCGGCATGCCGCCGGCGCCCATGCCCATCTGGGCCATGGCTTGCGTGGCTTTGAGGCGTTGGCCCATGCCCATCCCGGCCATCTGTTTCATCATGGGCAGGACCTGGCGGAACTGCTTGACCAGGCCAGCGACGTCTTGCGCATCCACGCCGGCGCCTTTGGCGATGCGGCGGCGGCGCGAGGCCTCGATCAGATCCGGGTTTCGCCGTTCCTTCTGCGTCATCGAATGTACGATGCCGCGCATCTTGTTGAGCTCTTCTTCCGGGATCTCGACGTCCTTCAGCATCGAGCCGACGCCGGGGATCATCTTCAGGATCGACTTCATCGACCCCATCTTGCGGAAGCTCTCCATCGTCTTCAGGAAGTCGTCGAAGCCGAAGGTGCCCTTGGCCATGCGCTGCTGGGTTTCGAGAGCTTCCTTCTGGTCGATGGCCTGCTGGGCCTTCTCGACC
>JAFGRR010000552.1 GCA_016935035.1 Phycisphaerae bacterium
ACCAGCATCGTGGTCACGCACGACATGCGCAGCGCCTGCGAGGTTGGCGACAGGATCCTGATGTTGTGGAACGGGCGGTTCCTGGCGGACGGCACACCCGACGAACTGATGCAGGCCGAGGACGAACACGTACGCCGATTCGTCCAGGGCGTGGCCGAACCGACCGATTTAGCGACGCTCACCGGCCGATAAGCTGTGGTGGGCGCAAATATCGGGGGAGAATTCCAGTTTTTTGTGATTTTCTGGAGATTCTGCTCAACCAGCGAATCGGCGGTGCCGAAACGGCGTCGGCAGCAATTGCGCCGCAGTGTTTGGGCACCAGGCCTGATAATTGCAATGACGGTGTTGGATTAGCGTGGGTTCGTCGGCATTATGCCGGCTGGGTCGTGGCAATCGCACCAAATTAGTCATGTTAGAGGTGTACTCAGACGATAAGGAGTGTACCGAACAAGGTCTGCACAATTCGTGCATAGTACACAGGTGAATGGACGCATGTGGCTGTATCCAGATGAAAATCGCTCAAATAGCTCTTCTCAAGTGCACCCCCCAGAGAGGACGATAACCCCAATGAGCGAGGTTGTATTATCCCATTGCGAAGCCGACGGAGCGGCGAGCCTGGTCAATCCCCAGGCTGCAACGTGCCTCACGGACAGATGGCCGGTGGGTGCGGATGTGTCGTTAACAGTAACGCGGTCGCAATCGGAATGGTGGTCAGATATGTTGGAAATCAATCCCCTGGCAAGTGAGTATGGTGTCAATCGTCCGACCATCGGCTCGGACCAGTCCAAGCGGTCGAAGAACACCGTCGAGACGACACCTCAAGCCGACACCGTCGAAGTCTCGGAAGTGACCTGGGCGGACGAAGGTGACGTCGCCATGCGCGACGATCTTGTGGCGCGCGTGCGGGCCGAGATCGAGGCCGGCACGTACCTCACCCGCGAGAAGGTTGAGGGTGCCGTCGATGCCCTGCTGAGCACGCTGGCCATCCGCGACACCTAAGCCGTAAACCCCATCTGAATTCAAGCGGTAGGGATGGCAAGCACCGGGCTTGCCATCCATGCCTTGCTCCTGTCTTTTTTGCCGGGCATTGGCGTCCATTAGACGCGAGGGGACATGCCGACGTTACTGGCGGCCGCGCGCGGTTCGTTGCTTGCGCGTGTACTCGGCGGTAATCGTCGATGACATGCCGCCGCGCGGATTCCAGTTTGTTGTCACTTTCATCCAGCGTGGTGCCAGGGCGGTGACGAGCTCGTCCAGGATGCGGTTGGTAACGGCCTCGTAGAAGATGCCAGCCTCGCGGAAGGCCTGAAGGTAGAGCTTCAGGCTCTTCAGTTCGACGCACGTCTTGTCGGCGGTATATTCGATGATGACGGTCCCGAAGTCGGGCTGGCCGGTGACGGGGCAGCGGCTGGTGAATTCCGGCGCCTCGTGCCTGATTACGTAGTCGCGCTGGGGCGCGGGGTTGGGGAAGATCTCCACGATTTGCTTGGCTGGCTTGGGCATTGTTTGGGCACGCTCATCCTGGGCCACTGTCACGGCGTCCCGCCGGGACGCCGAACCGGTACTAAACGCGCAGGGTACTCGGTCGCCAACCGCAGGCCCACACGCGAATACCAGTTTGTGTGAGGGGCAGAGTGGAACCGGGTGGCGGAATGTCGCGTGTCGCGGCACGAATACCCACGGGCGGCATCGTGGATGCCGCGCGTAAGGTTCGCTTTTACCGGGCTTTTTGTAATTCGCGCTAGTTCTTGAACGGGTTACACTTAGGCAGAGATGGAAACCAGCGGCGGTGGCATTCTGGGTCGGGTCGGCGAGCGCGTGCTGAGTTGGATCGCGCTCGGGCTGGTTGCGCTGGCCGTGTTCGGCGTGATTCAGATGGGGCCCGTGGCCCGCGGCGCCGTTCTGAGCGCCATCTGGCGGACCGGACTATGGCTTGTGATTGTCGCCGGGCTGCCTTGGATCGGGCAGTTGTTTATCGGCCGCTTGCTGGAGGTCGGCACGAACTGGGTCGGCGTCATTCTGCTGGCAGTGCTGACGCTGATCGACATTATTGCCGGCATCTCGCTGCTGACGGCGTGGCCGGTGGGTTTTTGGACCTGGTTTGCGATGTTGGCCATCCTGGCGGTTGCTGCTGTGTACAACTACCTGGTGGCCGAGTACCTCGCGGAGCAGGCTGGCGGCTAGTTATGGACGGCCTTGGCGAAAGGCCGCCGGGAGCGGAACTGGCGAGAAGACATGATGAGTACGGTTCACAAGAAAGGCGCCCGAGTCAGCGAGTACATCCTCGAGGAGTGTGTCGGCACCGGTACGTTCGGCGAGGTCTGGAAGGCCCGCCATCACGTGTGGGACAATGACTTTGTCGCCGTCAAACTGCCGACCGAGCCCGAGTATGTGCGCTATCTCCAGCACGAAGGTGTGGTCGTGCATGGGATCCGGCATCCGAACATCGTGCGCGTGCAAGGGCTCGATCCGTACGCCGAGGTGCCGTACCTCGTGATGGAGCTGGTTGATGGGCCGTCATTAAGGCAGATGATCGACGAGCATCCGCTGGGGATGCCGATGCCGGTGGTGGACACGGTGATGCGCGGCATACTGCGCGCGATCGTCGCGGCACACGAGGCGAACGTGCTGCACCGCGATCTGAAGCCCGGCAACGTGTTACTGAATCTCCGCGGGCGGGCCATCGAGGATCTGGCGGTCGATGACGTGAAGGTCAGTGATTTTGGGCTGGGCGTGAACACGGCGGACACGCTGCGTTCGATCGCGCAGTCGGCGTCGCTGGCGCGCGAGGACCGCGTCGTTGGCACACTGGCCTACATGGCGCCCGAGGTGCGCGACGAGGGACGCAAACCAGACGCACGCAGCGATCTGTTCGCCATCGGCGTCATGCTGTTCGAGATGTTGACGGGACAGAGACCGGCCGGGGCCGAACTGCCCGGCACCATGCGTGCCGAGGCCGGCGACCTGGACGACGTGTTCCGAAAGTTATACGCACGATACGAGAGGCGTTACGAGAGCGCCGCGGCGGTGTTGGCGGAGTTCGAAAACGTAGTGGGGCCGGCGACCGTGCCGCCCCTGCCGGTAGGACGCCACGAGTCCAAGTCAAAGTATCCGACGGCGGAGGCTCCGCCGTTGCCGACGTGGATTGCCGCGGAGCCGGCGGAGGAGACCGAGCCGGTTGGAGGTTACGTTCGGCGGTGTCCGAAGTGTTCGACGCTGGCCGATGGCACCGATCAGTTCTGCACGCAGTGCGGCCAGCAGCTTGTGCGAATGGTGCGGCGCTGCGGCAGTTGTGGTGCGTACCCGGCGCCGGAGGATCGCTACTGCATCTTCTGCGGCGCCGTGGTCGATACCGTGGTGGAGTAGCGTGCCGTGATGTTGGCCGAAACCACCGTGTTTGTTGTCTTCTTCGGCCTGTTCGTCATTGGGCTGCTGGCGTTCATTGTCGCCGTGTTCGCCATGGTGCTCCGCGTGATCAAATGGACGATGCGCGGTCTGTTCGGCGGCGGCCACGAGCACCCGGCGATCCGACGCGCCAAGGCGGCCCGGTTCGTCAAAGGACGCGTTCAGTGTTCAAATTCGGGCTGCGGATATCTGAATCGCCCGGAGGCACGCTATTGCGGCGGTTGCGGCAGGGCGCTGGCACCGGCGCGGAAGGATGTTGACGCTTATGGATGAGCGCACTCGTCAGCGTCAGTTCGAGGACCAGTTTCTCGCGCAGTTGCGCGCCCGGGCGCAGGCCCTGGTGGGCCGCGGGCTGCCGGCGCGGAACGTGCACATCGAGACGATGCCCGATGGCGATCAGGCGGTGCGCGACCGGCTGGCGCGGCTGGAGGTCTGGGACCGCGACGTGCTGGAGCAGATGCCCGGACGGCGTTCACTGCAAATGCGCTTTGTGCGGCCGCGTCTGGGCGGCCTGCTGCAAAAAACGGTGGCGCGGCTGCGCGTTCAGCCGTTGGTGGCGGTTGACGAGCTGATCGCAAACGAGACGCCCGGTCCCATCGGCCGCGAGGCCGTGCTCGACGCGTTGGCCCGTTTCGATCTATTGCCGACACAGCAGCGGCCGACGGCGGTCGTGCTGGCCAGCGCGACGGGATTCACCCCCGAGGCCAAGAGCCTGGTTGACGCGGGCGGCCAGCCGACGCTTATCCTGATGGGCGGTCGGCTGGACGGCGGTTGGGACACAGCCCTGCCTGAGTCGTTGCACAAGAGCCCCTGGGCCAAGCTCTTCGAACTGGAAACGCAGGACGCGCGTCTGCGGCGGCTCCTCAGCCATCTCAACGAAAGCGGGATGGAACTTGGCTCGCGCGGCGTGCCGCTGACAGAGTTGGCACAGCAGATCGGTTTGCCGCTGGGAGAGACCGAGACGCTCGTGCGGCAGGCATGCCGGCAGGATCCGCGCTTGATGACCGTGGTGCATGAGGGCAAGATCAACGTGTGTCGAAGCCCGCTGGCCGACGAGGGCAAGCCCATGAGCATGTGGAGTTGGATTCGGAAGCTGTTGCGACGTAAGCCCAGCGCCGCCGAGCAGGTGCGCGAGTTGACCGCGCAACGCGTCCGGCTGGAGCAGCAGCGTCATGAGATAGACCAGCAGGTTGACACGCTCGAAACGCAGGAGCGCGACCTGTTGAAGCAGGGGGCCGCGGCGCCGAGTGCGGCCGAGAAGCGGCAGGTCGCCGGCAAGCTGATGCGCATGCGGCGCGAGCTGAAGCGGCAGCGCACACGGGCCCAGATGTTCAGCCAGCAGATCGACGTGCTCGGCACGCAGATTCACCACGTCACGTTGACGGCTCAGAGCAAGCAGGTGCAGTTGCCCAGCGCCGAGGAATTGGCCCAGCAGGCGGCCCAGGCCGAGCAGGTGATGACCGATCTCGCCGCCAGCGCCGACCTGGCCCACAACGTCGAGGTCGAGGCCGGCAGTCCGCTGATGCAGGAAGAGGAAGAGGCGATCTTCGCGGAGTTCGACCAGGTGGCCGCGCACGACAAGTCGTCGACGGCGGACACCGAGATGCCTGTTGCCGAGGCCGGCGACGTACAAGTCGCCGACGCGCCGCCGGCGGTACCGCGGCGCAAGGACGAGCCGGCGAGGCCCGAGCTTGGATAGCGAGGCAAGTGTAGCGGCCGACGTCTCGTCGGCCGTCTTCGCCGTCCGCTATTCGTTGTCTGCCAGGAATGCGCTGCCGCGTTCGGCTGACGAGACATCGGCCGCTACATCTGGTTGCACGGAGCTGAGATGAACTTCTTCACGTGGCTGACGACGAAGCGAAAAACGCTCGCGACGATGAGCCTGACGGAGCTGCGCTCGCAGGAAATGCTCGTTCAGAATGACCGCGATCGCTTGCAGGCCCGCATGCAGAAGCTCGCCAAGGAGAAGCAGCAGATCGTCGAGCGCGGGGCCAAGGAGAAAACGCCCGAGATGCGCCGCACCATGGCGCAGCAATTCGACCTGCTCCACACCGAGCAGATGATGATCGGACGCCATCTCAACATTCGCAGCAAGGAGCTGCTCACGGTCTCGCGGCTGCGCCTGCTGCGCGAGAGTTCACGCCGCACCGGCGTTGTCAGCGGGCAGATGGTCCCGATCCGCGAACGCGACTTGGCCGTGATCGAGAAACTCATCGAGGACGAGCAGATATCCTCCGAGCTGTACCAGGAACGTCTCGACGAGATTCTCCAG
Source organism: Phycisphaerae bacterium (assembly GCA_016935035.1). Lineage (GTDB taxonomy): Bacteria > Planctomycetota > Phycisphaerae > UBA1845 > Fen-1342 > JAFGRR01. The sequence continues at coordinate 5,678 of JAFGRR010000552.1, forward strand.
ATCGGGCATGCGGCGGACGAGGCGGCGTCCAGCGGCGTTTCGCCGGCGGCGGAAGAACTGCTGAAGGTCTGGGGCGACATGGATGCCGGCCTGATCAAGGGTGGCGAAGAGGCCTTCGACGAGACCGAACGCCGCGTGCGCGAGCGCGACAAGGCCGCTGACGCGTGACTGCCACCAAATGGAAGCCACATGTAGCGGCCGCCCCCTGTGGCGGCCGTAGAATGTGAAGTGCGTCGTGACAACATGTGGCGTCCGACGTCTCGCGGGCCGAGGATGCGGCAGAGCGGAGAGGCGAAGACGGCCTGCGAGACGCGGGCCGCTACGTTGGGATGTGACAGGAAACCGGGTGTGTTTGATGCGCGATGCTGGCGGCGAAGAGTGGGGGCTGCGATCGGGCTGGCGCTGGTGCGCGGCCCTGGTCGTCTGCTGCGCCGTTGTGTCGCTCGGTGCGGATGAGGCGAACACCCCCGCGACGAAGGACGGCGACCCGACGCCGGCCATTGTGCCGCCGATCGTCAATAGGCGCGGCATCGTCGCGCACGTGCAGATACAGCGGATGATCTCGGCGTTTGAGCGAAACGACTATGCGACGGCATATCGGCATGCGCGGACGCTCGAGGAGATGGTGAGCAACGGCGATACCGTCGTGCTCGAGGAGCTGCGCGACGAATTGCGGCTCGTGGATCGCCGGGCGGAAAGCCCAGCGGCCACTTCCG
>JAFGRR010000553.1 GCA_016935035.1 Phycisphaerae bacterium
GCCACGCGCCACGTCATCTTCCGCGATCTCTACATCCACGACATCGGGACGGGAGGCAACGAGGACTGCCTCAAGCTCTCCGGCGTGGACGACTACTTCGTCCTAAACTCCGAGTTCACCCGCTGCGGCGGCGACATGTCCGGCAGCGGCGTGGATCACGTCGGGTGCCACGGCGGGCTGCTGGCGGGCAACTACTTCCACGACCTCTCAGCTAACGCGGTGCAATGCAAGGGCGGCAGCGAGGACATCGAAATCCGCGCCAACCACATCGTCAACGCGGGCGAGCGCGGCGTGAACATGGGCGGCTCGACAGACTTCCAATACTTCCGCCCGCCGCTTTCGACCAGCGCACCCAACTTCGAGGCGCGCGACATCCGCGTGGTCGCCAACGTCATCGAAGGCGGCGTCGCCTCGCTGGCCTTCGTGGGCTGTGTGGACTGCCTGGCGGCGCACAACACGCTCATCGCGCCCACCAACTGGCTGCTCCGCATCCTGCAAGAGACGACAACCGAGGGTGACTACGAATTCCTGCCCAGCTCCTACAACACCGTCGTCAACAACCTCGTCTACTTCGACCGCAGCGACCTCCATACTTACGTGAACATCGGCCCGGACACTGCGCCGGACACGTTCACCTTCGCCAACAACCTGTGGTACGCCTACGACGCCCCGGCGCAATCGCAGCCCAACCTCCCGGTGACGGAGACCGACGGCATCGCGGGCGAAGACCCGCTGCTGGCCGACCCCGCCGCGGACGACTATCACCTGCAAACCGGCAGCCCCGCCATCGGCCAGGGCGCGACGACGGCAGGCGTGACGGAAGACTACGACGGCGTCGCCTACGCCAGCCCGCCGAGCATCGGCGCATTTGAGTTCGTGACGCAGACCACGCCGGTCACGCCCACCACGGACTTCTGCCCCGCGTTGCCCGCGCCCACCGGCAACCTTGTGAATGTGGACACGGTAGCGGAACTGGTGGACGCGATCGAGAATGCCAGTTCCGGCGATGTTATCCTCATTGCGGACGGAACATACGATCTGAGCACCGTTTATGCTTTACAAGTAGAAACGGCCAACGTAACCATCCGTTCGGCCAGCGGCAACCGTGAAGCGGTCGTCCTGGATGGCAACTACGGCGCGCACGAAATCTTCAACGTCTCGGCCTCAAACGTGACCCTTGCCGATCTGACGTTGCGAGAAGCCATCTGGCATCCCATCCACGTCACTACCAATGGGGCAAATACGCTCGACACCGTCATTTACAACGTGCACATCATTGATCCCGGCGAACAAGCGATCAAAATCAACCCCGGTGTGGCGACAAATGCCACGCACTTCACCGACAACGGGTTGATCGCCTGCTCGCACATCGAATTGACCGACGCCGGACGGCCCCACATCAGCGGCTGCTACACCGGCGGCGTGGACGCCCACCAATCGCGCGGCTGGACGATCCGCGACAACGTGATCGAGGGCTTCTGGTGTGAAAGCGGCCTCTCCGAACACGGCATCCACATGTGGCGCAGTTGCCGCGACACCACCGTCGAGCGCAACGTCCTGCGCGACAACGCGCGCGCTATCGGCTTCGGCCTCGTGACCGACGGCGACGGCGTCCGCACCTACAGCGACAACCCCTGCCCCACCGCCGAGGGGTACGTGGACGACTACGGCGGGATCATCCGCAACAACTTCATCGCCGCCAACGATCCCGACCTGTTCGCCTCGCAGTATGGCTTCGACTGCGGCATCTGCCTGTGGAATTCGTGCAACGGCAGCGCGCTGCACAACACGATCTACACCGCCAATGGGGCGCGCACGTTCTCGGCGATGGAGTGGCGCTTCCCCAACACGCTGGCGACGATCACGAACAACCTGGCGAACGCCGCCCTGCGCGAGCGCGAGAACGCCGTCGGCACGCAATCCGGCAATCTCGATACGGCGGCGGCTGGCTGGTTCGCCAACGCGGGGGCGGGCGATCTGCACCTGCTGGCGGCGGCGACGGACGCCCTGGACGCCGTGACGGCTCCGGCGGACGCGCCCACCGACATGGATGGCGAGGCCCGTCCCGGCGGCGCGCTCGCGGACGTGGGCGCGGACGAGCTTGTCGCCGTCGTCCCGCCGCCCGCCGCCGTGACCGACCTGCGCGTGGTCGCCGTGGACGCCGGCGAGAGCCTCGTCGGCGTCACGCCCGTCACTGTCACCCTGCGCTGGACGCCGCCGGCCGGCGCGCTCACCACCACGCTGCGCACCGCCGCCGCCCGCATCACCGAGGCGACGTGGGCCGCCGCCACGCTGCTCACCGCCGCGCTGCCCGGCGACACGGCGACCTACACCACCGCCCCGCTCTCGTACACCGGCGGCGCGCTCTACTTCGCGCTCAAGACGGCGGGCGCCGGCGGCGAATCGGCGCTGTCCAACATCGCGTTCTGGCCGAATTACACGATTTATCTGCCGGTGGTGATTCGGCAGTAAACGGAATTGAACGGATATTTTCCGCTGAATCCGTTTCATCCGTTGAGCCGGTTTTCAGAGAAATTACCCATTAACCGGCGGTTCACCAGCGGTTGGATGAAAATAACGTTTGAACGTTGAAACGTTCAAACGTTTTAACGACTTATTTTCAGAGGAGAAGCCAATGACCCCACATACGGTACAGATCACACTCACTGCCAAAGACACCCCGGCCCGCCTGACCGAGCAACCTGCGGTGGCCTTCGAGGCCGTCCGCCCGGAGATGCACACGATCACGGTAGACGCCCGCACACGCTTTCAGACCCTCGAAGGCTTCGGCGGCGCGTTCACCGAAGCCGCCGCCGTCACCCTGCAAAAGCTCCCGCCGGAGAAGCAGGCCGAAGTGCTGCGAGCCTACTTCGACCCGCAGACCGGCCTGGGCTACACCATGGGCCGGACGACCCTCAACAGTTGCGACTTTGCCCTGGGCAACTACGCCTACGACGAGGTGGACGGCGATTTCGAGTTGAAGCACTTCTCCATCGAACGCGACCGCGCCGCCATCCTGCCGATGCTCAAGGAAGCCCTGCGCCTGAGCGGCGGCCTGAA
>JAFGRR010000554.1 GCA_016935035.1 Phycisphaerae bacterium
CCGATGCAACTGCCTGCCACCAACGACACGGTCGTCGCCCTGTCGACGAGTTGGGAGTCGGCCCCGCTCGGCATCATCCGCCTAAGCGGCCCGGACGCGTTTGACCTGGCGGCGCACCTGGGCGCCACGCTGCCAGACAGATGCCCGGCGGTTACCAGCGCGACACTGGCATTGTCCCGCGAGATTCATGTGCCGGCCGACCTGTTCTGGTTTGCGGCCCCACGCAGCTACACAGGCCAGAACCTTGTCGAGATCCACACGATCGGTAGCCTCCCGCTTCTGCGCATGGTCGCCGGCGAAGTGCTGCGGCGGGGGGCGCGGCGCGCCTTGCCGGGCGAGTTCACCGCCCGCGCCTATCTCAATCGCCGCCTGGACGCGTCGCAGGTGGACGCCGTCCTCACGCTGGTTAACGCGGCGAACGCCGGTGACGCCCGACGTGCGGCGCGCACTGCCGCCGGCACGCGACAGTGCTTGCTCAGCGAGACCACCGAGCGCCTCACCGACGTATTGGCCCTGATCGAGGCGGGCATCGACTTCGTCGAGGAAGAGGACATTCACTTCGCCACCAGCGCCGAGGTGCACGCGACGATCTCCGATGTGCTCGATCGCATCGATGATGCCTTGCCCGATCGGCGCGCCGAGCAGCACGGCCTTGGTACGCACGTTGCCTTGGTCGGCATGCCGAACGCCGGCAAGAGCACGCTTTTCAACACGCTGTTGGGCTATGAGCGTGCCATCGTCTCGCCAGTGCTGGGCACGACGCGCGATGTTCTGTCCGCTGAGTTGCATCTTTATGACCACGCGCTGGTGTTGCAGGATTGCGCCGGGCTGGGTCGTTCGCCGGACGAGATCGAGCTGTCTGCGCACGTTGCCGCCGAGCGTGCCGCCGACGAAGCCGACGTCGTGCTATGGGTCCATGATGCCTCGCGGCCGTGGACGCCGGACGAATGTGTCGCCTGCGCGCGCGTCGCCGGGCCGCGTGCGATTCTCGTTCTCAGCAAGATCGACTTGCCGGCGTCGCGCGACACGCGGCCCGCGACGCTCGAATTCGCAGCCGAAGTCGCCGTCAGCGCCCAGTGTGAGCAGGGCGTCGATGACCTGCGACGACGCATCGTCGATCTCGTCGCAAGCAGCGCCACGCCGGAGCACGCGGGCCTGCTGGACGATCGGCTGTCGCGTGCGGCATCGGCACTTCGGCGAGCGCTGGCGTTGGTGGAAGATGTGGCGGAGGCGTTGTCGCGGCCGGAGATCGTGGCTCTCGAGCTTCGCGAGGCACTGGCTGAGCTGCGGACTCTGGATAGCGTTGGCCTGCCAGATGATTTGCTGGGTCGGATTTTTGGACGTTTCTGCCTCGGAAAGTAGCCCGCCGAGTGTCGCAGGGGCCGGATTAGGCGGTCGCGGCCGAGGGAATTTTCCGCGGTTTTTGCTCGGATGATCGGCTAGTTGGTGTAACTAGCTGAAAACACTGGGTTTACGGGTCGTGCCGTGCGCGATGCCGGCGCCTGGGCTTTCGAGATTGCACTAATGCTGGAATCTTGTTTGGTCGATGATAGAATTAAGTAGCGATAATTGTTATGACCACGTTATGGTTTTGACTTGACATCATACGCGAGGATCATTACTAATTAGCCTGATCATTCAGTTATCAGGCGTTGATGTACCTGGCTTCTTTCCCCTCCGGAGAGCACCGGGACGCCTTAGGGCCCCTGGTGCCCTCTTTTTTTTGTCTCCGGAGTTCGCCCTTATCGGGCGTTATGCAATCCGCTCGTCACGCCGTTTCGGCCGCCGGGGGCGAACGCTGTTATCGGCCTGTCAATAGATCATGACCAAACGCGTCGTTGGCTGGGACCAACTCCAGCCGCTCGCGAATCGTATCAACCGCCGTCACGACCACGTTCACACGTAGCCCAACGAAGACCATGCGCCGCGTCTGGACTCCGACGAAAACGCTGGCCCGTTGGTCGTGCTCCCAGACATCTGCTCCGAAGTCGTTCACGTCCACAAAGCCCTCGGCAAGCGTCGGCTGCAACTGCACGAACACGCCGCGCGGTGTGACAGCCGTCACCAGCCCCTCCATAGTCTCGCCGATCTTTGTGGACATGAGTTGCAGGAGCAGTGCTCGTCGCGCGTCGCGCTCGGCCTGTTCGGCGCGTCGCTCCGCCGCCGTTTGTTGCTGCCCGAGTTCCATCATCTCGACCTCGGCCGAGCTCGCCGCGTCGGTGTTGGACTTGCGCCGCCGGGCCGATTTGGTCTCCAGCAACGCCGCCAATGCCCGGTGTACAGCCAGGTCCGGATAGCGGCGAATCGGCGACGTGAAGTGGCAGTAGTCGTCGCTGGCTAGTGCGAAGTGTCCCTCGTCGCCGGTGCCGTATGCCGCGTGCGCCATCGAGCGCAGCAGCACGTAATGCACCGCCGGTGCCTCGGGTTGGCCGGCCACCGCGTCCAGCAGCCGCTTGATCGACGCTCGGTCAAGCACGCGCGGAACGGCCTTGCCCAGCAGTGCGCGCAGCGGCCGCAGATTGCGAACGGCGTCAGGATCGGGTGGTGGATGCACGCGGCGCAGGCTCGGTACGCCGGCCTCCGTCAGTGTCCGCGACACGGCCTCGTTAGCCTCAACCATGAACATCTCGATGATCGTGTGCGAAAAACTCGTGTCCGCAGCCCCAGAATCAACTACGCGCCCGCCGGCATCCAGACGGATTTCAACCTCCGGCAGATTCAAGACGATCATCCCGTCCGCGATGCGCCGCGCCTGAATCCGCCGCGCCAGATGCTCGGCATGCTTCAGCAGCTTGAGCACATCCGGCTCGACGCCCGCTTCCGCGCCACCGAGAGCCTGGGTCGCCTGCTCGTACGTCAACCGCGCGGTGGAACATATGATACTCTTGCAACAACGCGTCTTGCGTACATGCCCATGGCGGTCGTACGTAATGAAGACGCTGCGCGTCAGACGCACTACGCGCGGTTGCAGGCTGCAAACGCCGTTGGACAACGTCGGCGGTAGCATTGGAACGACACGCCGCGGGAAATACACGCTGGTGCCGCGCCGGCAGGCTTCCTCGTCGAGCCGGCCGCCGACGGGCACGAAATGGGCCACATCCGCGATGTGCACCCCCAGACGCACGTTGCCGCCCGGCAGATCCTCGACCGAAATCGCGTCGTCGAAATCGCGCGCATCTGCCGGGTCGATGGTGATGGTCAGCAACTCGCGCAGATCCTCGCGATCGGCGACACGTTCCGGATCAAAGCTCTCCGCGGCGGCGGCAGCCTCGGCCTCGACGTCCGCCGGGAAACTCTCGGCCAGACCACTCCGGCGTATCACTCCCGTGATGATCGCATCGGTTGAATCGGCCGGCCCGAGCCGTTCCACGATCCGCCCGCGCACGGTTCGATCTTCGAGCGTGTCCTCGTCCGCCTCGACCACCACGAGATCGCCGGCCCGCGCGCCGTGCGCATGTGCGTCCTCGACCCGCACGAGCGGGGCGCCGCGCTTGCCCATCGGCTGTACGAGCCAGTCCCGCCCGCTGCATTCGAGCACGCCCACCCACGGTTCCGGGGCCCTACAAATGATGCGCGTGACCTCGGCTCGCTGACGCTCCGGCGGCGAGCCGCTACGGGAGCGAATCAGCCGGACGGCAACCGTGTCACCGTCCAGTGCGCCGTTCACGCGCCCGCGGGGGATGTACAGGTCTGGTCCGCCGGCGATTTCAACAAAGCCGTAGCCGTGCTCGTTGCCGTGGAATAGGCCCGTGGGGGTGGTGCTGTGTTTGGGGGCGATAAGCACGCGACCTGGTCCGAGGGCGATCTCGCCGCCGTCCAGCATGTCGCGCACAAGCTGTCGAAATTCTCCGTAGTCCCGATCGGTGACGCCGATCGCATGCGATAAGGGCTTCGGTTTCAGTGGCCGCGCGGGGTGCGTGCTGATATATTTCATGACGGCACGGCGCCA
>JAFGRR010000555.1 GCA_016935035.1 Phycisphaerae bacterium
CCTACAACGCAGATAGTTAGGCTCAGTTAGCGCTATGTAACCGTTAAATTCCACTGATCATGGCGCTGTTATGACCTTTCGGGGGCTACCCGCCGTGCCAGTCCGTTTGATTCTGGCCACCTATGATTACCAAGCCGCCATTTGTGTTGATTAGCACCCGCTGGAGATGCTAACCTGCACCTATGACCCAACCGGACCAGAGTGTCGTTACACAATATCCGGAACTCAGCGCTGCCTTGGCGGCTTTTCTGACGGCGCTCGAAAACTTCGCTGAAGCTGCGGTTGAGGCGGGTATTATAGCTTCCCCGGATATTGGTGACGTCATCGGCGAGGGCGGCGAGCTAGCTGGTGCGATTATAAGCTGTGCCCTCAGCTTTGCCTAACCTCTGGTCAACGCGTGATCTAACTTTATGTTTATGTTTCAGTCATTTGCTCGCGACTCAGTGGGCGTTTTCTGTTGATGACCTTAAACCTATTGAAATTCAGCATTGTTCATAATTGAGGATGGACGATCAGCCGATTGATTTTGTTGACTTTGCGACTAGCAAACGACGTCCAGAATGTAACTTGTAAGTTGCTCTCCGAAGGCGATGCCTTCCAATACCCAAGCAACTAGTACATCAAATGCAGGGGTACCGATAAGCGAAGTCAATGAGTTTATCAAGTTAGTGAGCGTATTGATGATGTCGACAAGCAACGTAACTAGTTCCGGCGTGGGAGGCGGAGAAGTCATAAGTCGCATATTAGCCGCATTATTTCACAGGCGTCAATGAATCAAGCTCGCTCACAAACGATGGCGACGGAGGAGCGCTGTGACATCAATTGCTGACAACGCTGGTAGCAGCGCGAGGCGGTATCGTTCGCGCCCTTGCTGATATCTCGCGGTCACGGACGTGGTTGTAGCTGGGCTGTGGTGCGGAGGTTGTGGTCAACGGAGACGCCTTGTGCACGCTGGCCACCATCGGCCACGACTCCCGGCCAGTCCGCCAACACCCCTTCCCCATCACCATGCGCTCGCCGGGGAAGCGGCCCCGTCCTTTCCGCTCGCTGGGTTCACACAGTGAGCGGGAACCCAACCAGCTCGGGCTGTAGCGGAGTCCTGGTTGCAGAAGGCGGTCCGAACTGGATTGGTCGGCTCTGCTTCGTTGTGGTGGATGGCCATGTAGGTCTTGCCGCGGCTGCTGATCATGGGCCATCGGTACGGTTTGGAGACCAAATGACCGGGCGGGTGCATCCCGTGGGTGCTCAGCCACACCTCCGTGCCCGCCGCGGCGGCCGCCGCCACGTAGGCGCCGCGACCCAGCGGCTGCATCGCAGTGCGCAGGTGGGCACAGTGCCGTTCTGCCAACGCATTCCAATCATCGACGGCGGCCAACAGGATCGCCCCCACCCCGATCGTCACCTGCCGCAGTAGCCGGGTCGCCTCCTTGCGCGACACCTGATGGCCCGGCGGGTCGGGATCCTCCACGAGCGCTGTCACAACTGCACCTTTCGGCCGAAGTTCTTGCGTGAAATCGTGCTGACCGTGGTACGGTTTGACCCGTGCGCCACGCCGGTGAGTGCGCCATGCCCACGCCGGGGGGCGGTGCGGTGGGTACACTGCACCGATCGTCACATTGGCCACTTGCGTCGCAGGTCAATATGGCGACGAAATTGGAAAATCGCAGATCACACGGTGTTTCTGCGCCATTCCGATTCGACAGCGGTCTAGTGTCGAGTGACAATCACCGAGACGGATGTGGAGGCGATCTGTGACAGCACCGAGCCCCTATGTCGAGGCGAACAACGTGATGGTGCAGCTGAGCAGGCTCGCCCACGGATGGTCGAAAAAGCGACTGGCCGACGAAGCCGGCGTCTCGGCATCACATGTCAGCCGCGTCGAATCCGGGGTGCTGCCCCTAGCGGGCAAGGCCCTGTTGGATTACGCCCAGGCCCTGCAGTGCCCACCGGAGTCGCTGTGCGTCCCGTTCACCAGATCTCCGGCCGAAGGCACCCATTTCCGCGCCAACGCGAGCACCGCGGAATGGAAGCGCGATCGCGTGTGGGCTCGCGCCAACCTCATCGCGATGCGGATTGGACGGCTTGCCACTCGCGCGGACCTCAACCCCGTGCTCTCGCTGCCCGAACTCGACCCGGCCGACTACGCGGCTGAGCACGGCGAGATCACCGTCGCCCAGGTGTTGCGGCGGCTTTGGCGTCTCGCTGGGCCGATCCGTTCCATGACCGAATTGCTCGAAGCTGCCGGGGTTTTCGTCGTCGCCGAAGCATTCGATGATCCCGAGGTCGACGCTGTCACATTACGGGCCGGCAAGTACCATCCGCACCTAGTGTATGTCGACGCGGCTCTACCGCCGGACCGCATGCGGATGACGCTTGCCCATGAGCTCGGCCACCTCGTGATGGACGCCATGACCTTGGTCAGTCCCGTTGAGGCCGAGCGTCGCGCCATGACATTCGCCGCCGAGTTCCTCGCTCCCATCGACGACATCACCTTCGGCCTGGACCGCGTGTCGGTGCGCACCGTCCACGAACTCGACGAATTGCGCATGACCTGGGGGGTGAGCGTCTCCTCGTTCGTTATGCGGGCCAAAGAGCGCGGCGGGCTCTCCGATTACCAGTACCGAACCATGTTCCGGCTGCTCAACGAGACCGGCCGCATGTACGGCACCCGCCCCGGTGTCACCGAGGACGGCCCGAGTCTCACGAAATCCGTTCTGGAACAACTCACTTCGGCCGGCTATACCACCAGCGAGATCGACGAAATAACGTTGCTAACCACCACACAACGCGCCACCCTGTTCGGGAGCACCAGCGAACAGTCGGGCACTCGGCACCTCACCATGGTGTAACGGCACCGAAGGTTCGACGTGGGCTGGAACAAGACTCCTGTCCGCGACAATCAGTGGAGGGTCCATCCCTACTGGACCAAGCAATCACAGGCACTCGAACAAGACCAGGCCGCAGGCGGTCGCGGTCGTCGCGTCATGCAGGACTGCGGTGCCCTCGGGCGGGTTATCCTCCGACGCCGATACCTGCGCCTATACGCCGAATTACGGTGGCAAATCAACAAGAAAGAATGCAGCAAATTCCTCTGCGAAGTCTCAGCCAACAGCCGGGCGGCCAACCTAGCCGCCGCCTGGCAACGTGCCCATGAACTCGGCCTCACTTCCCCGACAACGGTCAAATCGTGACGCAGTCCCTACCGAGTGGTTCCGAAGATGTGCCGTCGAGGTGAGAACGGCACCGCGGTAGTGGTTCTTGCCTGTCGTGGAATACCTGAAGATAACCCGACCACGACAACCGCTCAGCCTGGCCGACAGCCCCTGTCGTGTACGTGGCGGACAGCCTTGGGGCACCTGTAGATAACGAGTCCTCCGCGCCTACCTCACTGGATTATGCAGCTCGATGCGCCTGGGACTTGGGCATTTCGTCCCACGTTCGGCCGTCCAGTTCGCGCCCGTTAACCTTGGGGGTCCGTCCACCCCATTGCTTGAAGAAAAACGCCACCCCAGCGGCTTGGCAGTCGTCTCGGATGTCGCGCACCCACTCCGCGTCGATCGGGCGATGACCGGCGCCTGACTCACCGCCGACTATTACCCAGTCCAGGTGATACGGCCGCACATTGACAGGACTCAGCAGTGGCTCCAAG
>JAFGRR010000556.1 GCA_016935035.1 Phycisphaerae bacterium
TCAGTACGCTGCCAATCTGGTGGAAGATCAGCGCTCCGGCCATCGGCGGGTTGCTTTGCGGGCTGATCATCTACTACTTCGCACGCGAGGCCAAGGGCCACGGCGTGCCGGAGGTGATGGAAGCCGTCGCACTGCGCGGCGGCCGCATCCGGCCGCGCGTCGTCATCGCCAAGATGTTCGCATCGGCGATCAGTATCGCGTCGGGCGGATCGGTCGGACGTGAGGGGCCGATCGTGCAGATTGGCTCCGCATTTGGATCGACGGTTGGCCAATGGCTGCGCATCGACGAGCGGCGTCTGCGAACGTTGGTGGGCTGCGGGGCAGCGGCAGGCATCGCCGGCACGTTCAATGCACCCGTCGCCGGTGCCTTGTTCGCCGTGGAGATCATCCTCGCCGACTTCGGCGTGATGCAGTTTTCGCCGATCGTCATTTCGTCGGTCGCGGCCACTGTGGTCGGCCACATGTTCCTGGGCAACGAGCCGGCCTTTATCGTCCCGCAGTATGCGCTGAAGCACTACAACGAACTCTTCGGCTATGCGCTCCTTGGCATATTGGCCGGCCTCGCGGCGCTTGTATTCGTGAAGCTACTGTACTGGTCCGAGGATCTGTGGGATGGCCTGAAGGTCTGGGTGCCGGGTAAGGCTCTAATCGGCGGGGCGATCATCGGCGCCATTGGTATCTTCTACCCGCAGATCTACGGTGTCGGCTACGAGGCCATTGGTGAGGCGCTCCATGGTAGCATGGCCTGGAATCTGCTGCTCACGCTGGTCCTCGTCAAGATCCTGGCAGTCTCGATAACCATTGGCTCGGGCGGGTCGGGCGGTATCTTTGCACCCTCGCTGTTCATCGGCGCGATGACTGGCGGCGCTGTCGGCACGGTGATTCACGCGATCTGGCCCGAGAGCACCGCCGGCCCCGGGGCGTATGCTCTGGTCGGCATGGGCGCTGTTGTCGGTGCGACGACGCACGCTCCCATCACCGCGATCGTGATCATCTTCGAGCTGACCGCTGACTATAAGATTATGTTGCCCCTGATGATCAGCACGATCATCGCCACCCTGCTGGCCACACGCTTGCAGAAGGGATCGATCTATACGATCAAGCTTCTTCGTCGCGGCGTGGATATTCACAAGGGCCAGGATGTCAGCGTGCTGAAGCACATGGCCGTGCGTGACGAGATGCGTGCGGACGCTGTGACCGTCTCACCCAGCGCCGGCCTGATGAACATTATCTCGAAGTTCGTCGAACACCCCGGGACGTCGATACTGGTTGTCGATGACGATCAGCGATTGCAGGGCGTGATCGCCGGCAACGAGATTCGTTCGATCATGGCCAACGCATCGACCTTCGCGAACTTCGTCATCGCGCAGGACATGATGGAAGAGTCTGGTTTCCCGGTCGTCCGTCCCGATGACACGCTGGCGGACGTGATGCGGCGTCTGTCTCGATATCGGGGCGAGGTTCCGGTGGTCGAGGATGGACGACTGGTTGGCGTGATCTGGCCCGAGGATGTCATCGAGCGCTATAACGCCGAGGTGTTCAAACGCGACATGGCGTCCAACATGGCCATGTCGATCAGCAGCCGTAATCCGGCCGAGCCGATTCCGGTCGGCGGTACGAGCATCGTGGAGATGCCGGTGCCGCGGCCGTTCGTCGGTAAGAGCCTCGCCAACCTCGACGTGCGCAACCGTTACGAGGTCACGATCCTGCTGGTCAAGCAGCGTGGCGTGGGCGGCGATGAGGTCGTGAACGCGGTCCCAAGCGCTGGATACATCTTCCACCAGGGCGACGCCATCCTGGTCATGGGACCGGACGAAAGCCTGCGCCGCCTGCAACGCGGCGACGTCGAGGTCGAGGGTGTTCCCGGCATGGCGTGACATTCGCCCTAAGAAAACGAGCCTGTCGGCCAACCAGCAGTTGGCTAACAGGCTTGTTCGCTTTCATCCCTGTAGCATCAGCCGCGGAGGCCTGACGCTACATAGCTATCAACTCTACACTAGCGGTGTTCCCCAGGACTCGGCGTACGCTTCGTCGTTGATGATGGCGTAGGGGCCATCATTGTCGACGGCGACATCGTACACGGCGTCGGCGATACCGCGGTGCGCGAACCAGCGCGTCAGGGCGGCGTGGATCTCCGCCTCGTCGGCGTTCTCGCACACATCAAGGTCAACCACCCTGAGCTCGGTATAGTCAAGGCCCAGCCGTGGCAAACAACGAAACGTAGTGGCGGTCCTTTTCATCGCAGCACTTCCCTGCCGTAACTCTCACGCCCGGCGCCCAATTATACGCCATGCCAAGTGACGCCGTCGAGCACAATGAAAACACCTGAGTGATAACCTTGGTCGTGACGTTGATTCACCGGCCTGTTCCCACGTCGCAGACACTCGGACACCAGGAATCCGGAATGCTAACTCGCTGGCAACGCGTCGATGAGCTGCGCGATCTCTTCCGGCGTGTTGTACACGTGCGGGCTGGCGCGGAGGCGATTCAGCCGGTGCGCGATAATAATGCGGAACTCGTCGCGCAGGTGCTTCTTGAGGGCACGCAGGTCGTACCGCTCATTGGTGAACGCCACGATGCCGCTCCATTCGCTCGGGGTGCGCGGGCTGTCGACCCGCCAGCCCTTCTGGCGGA
>JAFGRR010000557.1 GCA_016935035.1 Phycisphaerae bacterium
CAACGGCTGCGGCCGATCATCTCGTCACGGCGGGATGGCCCCGTGGCAACATCGTGCAGGTCGCGCCCGTGACGGGCGACGCTCTGGAATGCGTGGCGCCAGAGGATGTACGGCGGCGTCTGGACGTACCAGACGACGCACCGCTGCTCGCGCTGGTGCCGCCCGTGCGGCGTGACACCGGCGGATTCCTTGCGGTTTGGGCCACGTTGCTGCTGGCGCAGATTCGCCCGGACGCGCGACTCGTGGTTCTCGGCGCAGGGCGCGAAAGCGCCCGTATGCGCCGTTTGACCGTGGCATGCCGGCACCCGCAGGTGTTGCGGATCATGGATGGCGGATGCACGGTCGCGGATCTGCTGGCGGCGACGGATGCGGCGCTCTTCCTGCCGGATGGGCGGGCGCCCGTGGCCGGCCTGCTATGGGCGATGGCGGCGGGGCGACCGATCGTCGCCGCCGACACCCCCTTCGTTAGGCAGATGCTCCGCCATCAACATGATGCACTGCTGTGTGCCACGCACGCGCCCAAGCCTGTCACCGCCGCCTTGCTCAAGCTCCTGGAGGACCCCGACGACGCGCGAGCCCTGGGCCGCGCGGCGTGCGAGTCATATCGTCGAATCACGAATGAGTGCGAGGGGGTGGCCGGTTACGAGGGAATCCACGAGCGGCTTGTGACGCCCGTTGGGGCAGCGGCGTCTGTCACTGCCTGAGTGTCCGTTAGGCGCGGTCTGTGTCGTCGGTGGCGGGATTCGCCGATAGGGAACGCTCGACATCCGCGCGCAGCTCGTCGATCCACTCCTGCACCTGGCTCGCATCGGCCCCAGTCGGTGCCGGCGAATCGCTCGAAGCAGGGAGGTCAGCTTTCTGCTCCGGAGCATTAGCTGGACGCGTGATTTTGCGGACCGGGATCATTTTCTGCCCAACTGCATCGACGTGGCCGGCGTCCGTGTCGGGCCGGGCCGGAGGCTCCACGGTTGTTGCCGGCATCGGTTCGGCGGGGATCGCAACGGTGTTCCGCACGGTTGATGGATCGGGCGGCACGGTGGCGACCGGAGGAGCGACATTGGCGGGGTCGGCTGGTTCCATGGCCGCGGCTACGGTCACGTTGCCACCGGTCTGTAGTGCCGCATCACGGGTCGCGGCTTGTTCAGCCGCCAGCTTGGCGATGGTGCGCAATTGCTGCCGGGCGGCTGTCAAGCCGGGTTCGAGCTTCAGGGCCTGATCGAGCGAGGTGGCGGCTTCGACATACGCGCCGGCCTCGGTCTGAATCACCGCGAGGTTGTAGTACGCATCGGCCTCGGAGCCTACCACGTGGAAGTGGTCCCAGGCTTCGCTATAACGGCCGAGGCGGGCCAGGGCGACGGCGGCGTTCATATGGGCCCGAGCGAACTCGGGGTTGATCTCAAGCGCCTGTGAGTAGGCGTGCCAGGCATCCTCGTAACGCTCCTGGAGAAACAGGCTGAAGCCCAGGTTGTTATAGAGGTATGCCGCGTTGGGCTGCTGTTCGAGGGCCAGGCGGAACTGCTCGCTGGCATCGGCGTGATGCCCGAGCTTGTTCAGCGTGATTCCCAGCCGATTGCGGGCGGCGGTGAAATCCGGCACGGACGCGAGCGCCTGCTCATAGCGCAGCCGGGCTTCTTCCAGGTTCCCCTGGCGTTCGAGCAGGTTTCCATGCGCGAAATACGTCGACGCATCGAGCCGGTGGTCGCCGTTCTCAAACTCGGCCCGTGGCAAGGCCCCGGGGTTACTGGTCTCCTGCGGCTGCTGGCAAGCCAGTGGGCTGAGCAGAAGAAGACTGACGATCGTCAGGCTGATTGGCGCGAATCGCATACTCAGGCTCCAACTCCAGAGAGATTGGCCCCACAAATGGGTGAACGCTTACGGCATCGAGCTGCTGCCAGCGGGTACATAACTGCCTTCGTTCTGCTTGATCAGGATGGCCTCGCGAGCGTCCATGCCGGTACTGCCCGGCAGGTCGATCGTGACAACTTCGTTGGTGGTGTCGACGCCGTTGGCCGCCAGGCAAGCGCGGATCGACTGCATGCGTTGGTCGCGCAACTGGCCGGGTTCGAGGTCGGTATTGAAGCGGACGGTTCCGCCGTAGGCATCCAGCAGGTTGGCAAGGCGGATCACTCGTTGCTCGCCGGCCAGCGTCAGCATGGCCCGGTGTGGCACGAAGTGATAGTCGCCGACCGTCATGTCGGCCAGCAGGGCGCTCTCGGCCATGTAGTCAAGCGTCCCCCGCATATCCTGCGCGTTGGCGGGCTCGCAAGCGGTGGACTCGCATTCCTCCGTGGGACCGTTCGAGGCACACCCCAGGACGAACATGCAGATGGCTAAACCAACCAGCGTGCGACGCATTTGTTTTCCTCCAGCGCTGGCGCGGGCCCGGCCCACGCGACTACTCTTCTCGGATCGGCAGGTTGACCCGGTCGGCTGAAACCACTCAGTCCGGGAAGCACGTCAATGGCGCCAGCGGGCCTACGGATTCGACGACCATGGGCCGCTGGTGTTGCGATTTGTCGGGCCACTGCGAGGCGCCCGCGTTTTAGGTTAGAATTCGGCCCATGCGAAACCGGCGCTTCATCGCTCTCGCCAGCCTGGTTCTTGTGATGTACGGATCGCTGGCGGTCACTGGCGGGTACGCCATCTATTGGCGCAGCCCCGTTTACCGGGCGGCCTGCGCCAGGACCCTGAGCGAAGCACTCGAACTGCCGGCGGACATCGGCCGCGTTATTCCGCGGTCCTGGCGAGCACAGGAATTCGACGACATCGTCATCTGGCTGCCGGATCGCGCCGGGCGGGCTTTTGATTGTGACCGCGCGATCGTGCGCTATACGGTCGACAGTCCGGACGACGACTACGAGATCGACATCATCGGCGGTACGTGCGAAATCTCGCCGCGAACGTGGCTGCGGCGTGATTTTCGGCGATTGCTCGAATCGGGCGTGCGGCCCGGGTTCGGGCCCGATGGACCACAGCGCGTCACTTTTC
Source organism: Phycisphaerae bacterium (assembly GCA_016935035.1). GTDB lineage: Bacteria > Planctomycetota > Phycisphaerae > UBA1845 > Fen-1342 > JAFGRR01. The sequence goes on from JAFGRR010000557.1 coordinate 2,989, forward strand.
GCGACATGCGTGTCCAGTTGGCCGGGGGCCGTTTCATGCTGGACATGCGTGACGCGGTCGGGAGCGTGCGTTTCGAGAATGAGCAGGTCGGTCACGCGCTGATATCGTGCGGGCGGTTCAACGACCACGCCGTGCCGACCCCGGTGCGGCTGACGGCGACGTTCTCGGCACAGCGTGAGGGCGTGCGGATCGATGAGATGGAGCTGGCGGTTCCGCCCTTGCCCCTGTCGATTCTGGGCCTGGATCGGATGCTGGGCACGAAGATCAATCGCGGCGAATTCGCCGGCCGGATGACGCACCAGGAGAGCGTGCGTGAACGCGTCACGGTCTTCAGCGGGCGCTGCACGGACCTGGAGCTGGGGGAACTGACCGCCGGTCTGTTTGCCCGACCGTGGGCCGGTCGCTGCGCGGAACTCGAACTGCACGAATTGCGCGTCGTGAATGACCGGCCAACCAGGCTGCGTTTTCGCGGGCTGGTTACGGGCATCGAGCTGGATGACGTGTTCGGTGTATGGAATGTGCCGACCGGCGGTGGGACCGCCAGCCTGCGCGTGCGGCAGGCCGACTTGTCGCCCGCCGGCATAGACCTGCTCATCGCTTCGGGCGAGTGCCGCGGCTTCTCGCTGGAGAAGTTCACCGACATGTTGGGCAATGGCCGCATGACTGGGGAGGTCGATGCCGTAATCGACGATCTGACGGTGAGCGACAACCACCTGACGTCGTTCAGCGCGACGGTGGGCGTGGCGGAGGGGGCCGATCCACCGAACTGGATCAGCGGCGACCTGCTGGCTTACGCGGCACAACACCTGCTGGATTTTCAACTGCCGCGTACGTTGTCCAACGTGCTGCCGGAACGCGTTGAGTATTCGCGTTGCGGCGTGCATCTGGACGCGCGCGATGAGTTGCTATACGTGCTGGGAACGCACGGTGCGCGAAACCAGGACGTGCTCACACTGAAGCTCGGACGCTTTGAGTTTCCCATCGAGGAGCCCGGTGATCCGGTGAACCTGGGCTTCTGGCTGGATCTGTTGCGCGAACGCATCGACCGTGAGGTGCGGATGCGGCTGCCGATGCGCGGTGGCGATACGTCGGGCGCCGAGCGGCATGAGCCGGAAACGGAGTGACCCGTGCGGCGGTGGGATCCAGAAGGTTACCTGCCCATCCTGGCCGTGGCGATCAGCATCGTTCTGACCGGCGTGACCGTTACCACTGTGCTGTACCAGGGGCGGACGCTTGAAGCGCGCGAACTCGAACTCGAACGCCGCGCTGCCAGCCGCATGATGGCGGAGCGTGAGCAGGCGTTCAGCGACGATCTGGACGCCTGGTTCGGCGAGGTGTCCGCCGCCCGGCAGGTCGGTGTCAGCCGGCTTGACACGTGGGTGACCGGACAACGCTTCTGGTGGCTGCTGTGCGTTACCGAACGCGGCGGCGAGGCGGCGGCGTATCCGCTGACCCCCACCGAGGCACCATTCCCCTATCCCATGACGACATCTCTGGAAAGCGCGGAGACGGTCGAATTCACAGAGCACGATCCGGCGGAGGCGCTGCGCGAGTACGAGCGGCTGGCTGAGATGGAGACCGAGGCGTCACGTGCCCCGGCGTTGCTGGCAGCCGCGGCTAACCAACGCAAGCTGGGGGATTTTCAAGCCGCCGCACGCCACTATGTCCAAGCGGCCACGTTGATGGCGATGTCAAGTGGATCGTTGCGCGGCGTGTTCGGTGCGCGGCTGGCGGCCATCGACTGTCTGCTCGATGACTCGGATGCCGAAGGGGCGCGGCGCGAGTTGGCAGCTCTCCTGCAACAGACGGCGGCGGCGCACCCGGCGGCGCTGGGGCGGGCCGAGTTGGCGCTGGTGCAACGCCGGCTGGCAGCAGTGGATGACGGCGGGGCGGCAACCAGCCCACTGGCGGACGCGCTCGCCAAGGCGATCGAGCGTGCACGCGTGCGCAGGCTGCTCGGTGAGATAATCGCCTCATTGGGGCGTATGAGACAGCCGGCCTCGCCCGAGCAAAGCAATGAGATCGGCTTTACCGTCATTGAGCATCCACTGGAAGATCCGCTTCTCGTGGCGACGCGCTATATCGCCGATGGTCGGCGGGCCGCGCTGGCGACGCCACTCAAGAATGTAATCACACGCTATTGGCGGGGCGAGCAGGCGCCGGAACGCTGGCGGGTCGAGCCACGTTCGTCCGTGCGGCGCGACGAGACGTATTACGAATTGCCGGCGTGTTTCGGGCGATTGGTCTTTCAGCCATCGGAGGCCCGACGCGCGGAATTGCGGACGGCGGCGCGTTGGCGCTTGGCTGTGCTCATCACGGTGACTGGCGGAACGGCAGGGGCCTGGGGGGCGGTGATCTGGATGCTCTTCCGCGTCCTGGCGCGCCAGCGTGAGCTGGTGCAGTTGCAACGCCGCTTCGTCGCCGACGTCAGCCACGAACTGAAGACGCCGTTGGCCCTGATTCGGTTGCTGGCGGACACACTGATCGCGGGGCGCGTGCGAACCGAGGCGCGCGTTCGTGAATACCACCATACCATTTCGCGCGAAAGCGAACGTCTGACGATCCTGCTTGAGAACATACTGGACTTCAGCCGGATTGAGCTGGGCCGCAAGCAGTACGAGTTCACGGAATGTGACGTGGGCGACGTAGTGCAGCAGGCGTGGAAGCTCTTCTCGCCGCGTTTGGCGGAGGATGGGTTTACGACGGAGCTGTCAATCGCCGAGGATCTGCCAGCGATTCAGGCCGACCCGCAGGCCCTGGGGCAGGTGATGATAAACCTGCTGCAAAACGCGCATCGCTATGCCGGCGAGGACCGCTTCATTCGCCTGTCTGTCTGGCGCCAGCGTGAGAACATCTGCATCTGCGTCGAGGACCGCGGGCTCGGCATGTCGCGCTCGATGATCCGGCGCATCGGCCGCAGCTTCGAGCGCGGCACCGACACCCGCGTCCGCCGCACGCGCGGCACCGGCCTGGGCCTGGCGATCGTGCGGCACATCGTGGCTGCCCACGAGGGTGACCTCGAAGTGCACTCCATCCCCGAGCACGGCAGCAAGTTCACGGTGCGTCTGCCGATCGGGTCTAAGGCAGCATCATGACGTGCCGCACGCTTGGAGTTTCATCACTCACCCACGATCAGGGCGACGAATGAGTCGATGTCGAAGACGTCGACAGTTGTGTCTTCATTGCAGTCGGCGTTCATGATGTCGCAGTCTGGGTACGTTGTCGCATACGCGCCGGGGTTGGTCAGGGCCAGCACGAATGAGTCAATATCGAAGACATCCACGCCGCCATCACAGTTGGTGTCGCCAAGCGTAGCCCCACCCGCTCGGACATACACGCAGTTCGAAACGTCCGATTGCTGCTCGCCGCAGATGATCCGGCCGGCAATGTAGTAGCTGTGCCCGGATGACAGGCCTGTGGCGGTGCCATTCTGGTCGTCAGCCGCGATCTTGCGCGGATCGAGCGGATCGCTGCGTGTGAACCAGATTTCATCGCCGTCGAGAATGCCGTCGTCGTCTGAGTCGCCCACGGACGGCAACGTCCCGGTCGTGTCTGATTCCTCGGCGTCACCGAGACCGTCGTGATCGACGTCAGCCTCAGCGGCGAGCGCGATGAGTCCCAGGCGATCCGTAGTGAAACTCAGTCGATGGAATTCGCGATCGATGGCGATCGTGGTGTCGTCCAGCAGCATCCACGCTCCGAAACCGTCGTCGAACCAGTACGCGTGGAGTGACGACTCGCCCAGACCACCATACTGGAGCAGTCTATCCGGCGTGTACTCGGTCGTGATTGTCACTGGGCAGTTCAGGTAGGGACCGTCCTGCTTCTCAAGTGTGAACGCCAGCATCGCTCCCGGCACGCCGGGGTTCATGCCGATCGGCGGCGGCACATAGCTCGGTTCGTAAAACACCACGAGGACCTCGGGCAAAGCGATTGCCGCCGGCGGAACGAAGACTTCGCACATGTAGCCGGTGCCGAAGTAGTGATGAATGCCGCCGTGTTCGCTCCAACCGTCCTCTGGCACCAGTTCCCCCTCGCCGCTGCAGACTTGAAGTGTGGTGGTCGCCTCGCGGTCGCCGCTGGTG
>JAFGRR010000558.1 GCA_016935035.1 Phycisphaerae bacterium
AGTGCCCGCCAAGGTGCTCGACAAGCTCGTCACCGCTGACTACCAGGCCGAATGGCGGCATTGGAAGGAAGTATACGTGGATCTGGCGCGGCGGTATCCGGCCGGTCTGAAGTAGAACGAGCGTCAGCCGACGTTAGCTCAATGCCGATGTGGGTTGGGTCATCAAAACGAAAGAGGCGAAACCATGGCCAATACGGAACACTGCGCAGTCGCCGAGATCACGTCAAATCGCATTGCTGAGTTGCGCAGCGAGTTTCTGGAGAACCGGGCGTATCGGCTTGCGCAGAACGCTGTGACACAGGTGCCGCTGGACGATGTGGCGATCAATCGCGCCGTGGCCACCAGCGTGGACCACACGTTTTCGCACAAGCTCGACGACTGGGAGGTCACCAACCAGAAGCGCTCGGGCCGTTGCTGGATGTTCGCCGGCCTGAACCTCTTCCGCGTTGGCGCGATGAAGGCCATGAACCTGAAGGAGTTCGAGCTCAGCCAGAACTACACGCTCTTCTGGGACAAGTTTGAACGAGCCAACTATTTCCTCGAAGCCATCATCGAAACCGCCGAGAAACCCGTTGATGATCGCACCGTTGCCTGGCTGCTGGATCACGCGCTCGACGACGGCGGACAGTGGAACATGTTCGTAAGCGTGGTCCAGAAACACGGCGTGGTGCCCAAGGCCTTCATGCCGGAGACCGAAAGCTCGTCGAACACGGGCCGCATGAACAGCATGCTGCTCGCGAAGTTGCGCGAGGGCGCCAAGACACTGCGCGACGAACATGCCGCCGGCGTCAAGCTCGATGCGCTGCGCGCTACGAAACACGAGATCCTCAGCGTGATCCACCGCATTCTGTGCATCCACCTCGGCACGCCGCCCGAGCGCTTCGACTGGCAGTGGAACGATAAGGACAAGGAGTTTCACCGCGACGGTGAAATGACGCCGCGCGCGTTCGTGGAGAAGTACGTCACGCTGCCGCTCGATGAGTATGTCTGCCTGGTGCACGACCCGCGCGCGACGAGTCCGCGCGGCAAGACCTTCACTGTGCAATACCTGGGCAACGTCGTCGGCGGCGCGCCGGTCATCTACCTGAACATCGACATCGAACTGATGAAGAAAATCGCCGCGGATGTCATCTCCGGCGGCGAACCCGTCTGGTTCGGCTGCGATGTGGTGCCGCAAATGCGCAAGGACATGGGGCTATGGGACGCGCGCCTGCTGGATTACGAGACCGTCTACGATACGACCTTCGCCTTGACTAAGGCCGACCGACTGGCGTACCACCAAACCTGCATGACCCACGCGATGCTGTTCACCGGAGTTGACCTCGTGGACGGCCGGCCACGCCGCTGGCGCGTCGAGAACAGTTGGGGCGATGAAAACTCCGGCCGCAAGGGCTTCTACCTGATGCAGGATTCTTGGTTCGACGAGTACATGTTCGAGATCGCCGCGCGCAAGAGCCTGTTGCCGACAGAGTTACAGGCGGCGCTGTCCGAGCCGCCGATCGTGCTGCCGCCCTGGGATCCGATGGGGGCGCTGGCGCGGTAGCGTGCCGAGTTGCCGACGCGCCGCTCCTGGCGTGCCGATGTCAGGTAAATGCCCGTATGTACTGAGATTATGAAACCTTGGTGAATCTTCGGGCATGACTCTTGATACCGGCATACCTACTCCATTAATGTGTAATTCATAGCTGGAGGTCAGCGGGGACACCTCGCCTTGTCTCTCGCGAGGGCCGTCCGTGTGCTGGTTGCCAGCACGGTGGATGAGGAAGCATTCGGAGGAGGAGAGTGAGATGCACCGCTTGCTATCTGCGCTGATGATGTGCGCTCTGAGCGTCGTCGCGGTCGGTGAACAGGTACCCTTGCGGGTCATCGCGAGCGACCTCGATTGTCCCTCTGTCAGTGTCACGGTTCCGAGCCCGTTCGGCACGGGCAGCAGCGGCCTCGGCGCTGCACCAACTCCCGATCTGGTGAATGGTGACGCGAATGGCAACCCGGTGCTGGATGCAACCGGCGGTTTGTTAAGCCAGACGTTGAACCTCTGGGTCGAGGCGGACCTCGCACACGTCTGGCTGGGCGTCGGGTTTGACATTTACGCCACCGGCGATCTGTACGCGGATATCACGCTCAGCGAGTTTGTCCCCGAGTGGTCGGTGAGGCCGCAGAACGGCGTCTTCAAGGTGTATCCAGGCAACGAACTGGCCTATCGGCGCTGGGCTGCGGAGAGCGACTTCGCGGGTGATTCCAACGGCGACCCGGTGCAGGTCCTGAGTGTTCCCGGCACGAGTGGTGACCACGGCAACGGCATCGGGTATGACGGAGACATTGGCGTCGGTGCTACATCCGTATATCAAAACTTGCAGTATGAGCTCGGCCAGCGCGGCACGTGGTTCAAAATCGGTACCATCACCGTCACAGGCAGCGACGGTCAGATCTTCCTGGGGCACGAGCCGACCAGCTTCGTCGGAGGCCAGAAGGGCGACTCGATCATCTACTACGGCTGGGGCGCCGCCGGAATCGTCAACCTCGACGAGAACCTCGGTCTGGCGTCCGACGTGCCGCTCCTGACGGTTGTGGCGCCCGAGCCCGAGGCCATGCTCCTGCTGCTGATGCTGCTGCCGGTCGTTCGCCGGCGCTGATTCGCTCGGCGGACAGGTGGCCGCCCGTTTCACCTTAACATCAGCGTGGTGGTGCGCTCAGAGCAACATCCGCTGCTTCGGCGTCTGCGGTATGGCACCAGCAGGGCATCCGTTCATAGGCGGGGCATGGAACTCTACGTCCCTCCAAGCCGCATTACCGCCAGGGAATGCGCCTCCAGCTTGAAGGACTTGGCTTGGCGTGTGAGGCCCTTGGGGCGTTCACAGCAGGGGACGTACGTGTCAAGCAGCAACTCCCAGTACTGCTTAGCGCGTGTCTTGGGCAGGACGAAGTCGATCGGGTCGGTGTGCGCGTTCAGAAGTATCAGCAGCGTGTCATCGACCACGGGGTGACCGTGTTCGTCAACGTCGTCGATCGCGTCGCCGGCGATGCGGAAGCCAAAGCAGCGTGTGCCCGGGTTGCCCCAGTCGCGCCCCGTCATGAGGGCACCATCCGGCCGGAACCACGTCAGGTCCTCGGTCTCCGACTCACCGACCTTGCTGCCGCGGAAG
>JAFGRR010000559.1 GCA_016935035.1 Phycisphaerae bacterium
CACCAGCGAGGTTGCCGACCGACTCAACATCACCACGAACACCGTGCGCATGCACCAACGTTACCTGTACCGGCGACTGGATGTGCATGACCGCGTCGGACTAGTCGTCCGGCTCGTGCTGACAGAGCGCGAGATGGCATCCGAGGCCAGGGCGGCCCGCGCCGCCGCCGCCAGGCCGCGGCTTCCAGTCGCCGTGCCCGATGGCCCGCGCGTAACGCTGTCAGCCGCGCGCTAGCCGCGACCGCCAGACATATGGGCAATAGCTGGGGGTGTGTTCTCCACCGGAGTTTCCGGTATCGCCACCAACCCAAACTGCCGATAATAATGACGTGGAGAGTCCGCGCGGCGCGCCGATCCGGCGCGGCGTCGCGGACCAGACTTGACGTGCACCTGGGACCACCACGTAATGTTACGTGACCATCAGGTCGGTCCCGCTGCACACTTTCTCGCATGTCCTGGAGTAACCGCGATGTCGCTCATGCTCAAGCTGGTATCGGTGGCGGCCTCAATCGCCCTCGGCGTTGCCGTAATCGGTTCGCTCACCCTGGTCACTGGTTGCCCGACCACCGTGCCTTCCACCACAGGCGACGGCACGACCGACGGCGGGACTACCGATGGTGGCACTACCGACGGTTCCACGGATGGCGGCACGACGGACGGCGGAACCACCGACCCCAATGACGGTTCGTCGACCGACTCGGGCGACAGCATTGACTCCGGCACTTCGGGCGGCGACGACAGCAGTCCGACCGGCTCCGGCTCAGGCGATGACATCGGCGCGACCGACACGCCGGCCGCTACCGGCAACACCGGATCGGGCACTTCCGACGGGGGAACGAGCGACGGCTCGACTTCGGGCAGCGACGACAATACTCCGCCCGACGACAGGCCTATCAGCGTATCGGTCCAGCAGATCGTTGCCGCCGGCGATTCCGTTCCGGGCCAGTCATCGAGCGCCAGGTTCACCTACTTCGGAACACCGATCGTAGGCGCCGACGGCTACGTGGCGTTCTGGGCCGGTTACAGCGGCGGACTGGGTGACGCCGGCCTGTACGTCTGGAACGGCACCAACGTGCTGCGTGTGCTCGACGATAACCCCAACAACACCGGCGTCGTGCCCAGCGGCGAAAGCACGCAGTACTTCGGCGACATGAAGATCAACGAGAACGACGGCGAGATGCCGATGGCCTGGGGCAGCGGCGGTCGGTTGCTTTTCGTCTCGCGCGTGCGCAACCCGCAGACGCGCGGCATCTTCCGCTGGCGTGTCAGCGATGGCGACATGATTCGCGTCGTCGATATGGAATCGCACGTCCAGAACTACAACGATGCCAACACCAGCGCCTTCGCCTGCGATTTCTACCAGCCCGGCGTCAGCGACAACGGCCTCGTCCCGTACGTGATCGAGTACACCTACGTAACACTCAGCAACACGTTCGTCGTGGACAAGCTCGGCTGCTATGTCAGCAACGGTGTGACACACACGCTGATCGCCGACTCCAATGCCGCGCGAATTACACGTGTGCCCGACCTGCCCACGGCGGCCAAGTTCACGTCCATCGGCACACTGACGACACTGACGCCCGACGGTGATGTTATCTTGCAGGGTATCTACTCCTATGAAGGCGAGGGCAGCGGTGTCTACCTGTACACGGGCGGCAGCCTGGTCCGCGTGGTTGACAGCCGCGAAGGTCGCAGCTTTCCGGGGATCCCGTCCGGCGCCGTGGTGAACAGTGCGGCGGGCGCTTACGACGGTATCGCCATCGGTCCCAACCTGCGCATCGCCGTCGATACCACGCTGACCATCAGCGGCTCCACTCACGACACTGTCTTGTACTACGGCGATGGAAGTTGGTCGGAACTCAGCGGCGGCGGCAACATCGCCACCGCGCTGCTCTCCGGCATCAACAGCGTCGGTCAGACCGTTGTTCTGGCGGGCGGGCTACCCTACATCACCGGGAATGGTGCTTCGGTGAACCTCGCGTCCAACCCGCCGTCCGAACTTGCCGGCGTCTCGTGGAGCGACTACGGCGCGTCGCTGAACAACAACGGTCGGGCGCTGCTGCGGTTCGGCGGAAGCCAGCCGGGTCTGGCGTTCTGGACCGGCGGTCAACTACTCTTTGTCGACGATGCCGCCGATATTCTCGTGCCAGAGTATCCGGAAATGGATCGGCCCGGCCGCTCAGGCGCCCTCAGCGACTACGACGTTATGACCTGGCGCGCGACCGACGGCGGCGCGCAAGCCATCTACGTCGGCACTGCCCAGCAGTAAACCTGCCTGGAATCGACTCGCCCGCCCGCGGTTGCCACGGCTCCGCGAGCCGCCCGTGCCACCCGTGTGGAGCAAAGTCAGCGTATTTGTGAGATGCTGCACTAGGGACGCTGCGCCATTAGCAGGAACAGATCCTCGCGGTCCACGAGTTGTGTCTGCGCAAAACCGGCTTCCTCCAGCAGTGCCGGCCACTCGGCGGGCGGTGGCAGGAAGTCGTCCGCGACATGTCCGCCGA
>JAFGRR010000560.1 GCA_016935035.1 Phycisphaerae bacterium
GCGGCGATATCCACGTCCACGTCCAGGTGAAACTCGAGCTGCGTCTGGCACATGTTCTCCATGGCCGACGAGGCGACATGTTTCAGGCCATCAATCGCCACCACCTGGTCCTCGATGCGTTTGGCGACGTCGGTCTCGATTTCCTCCGGGCTGGCACCGGGATAGACGGTTGTGATGGTGATGTATGGCGCGTCCATCCTGGGCATCAGCTCGACACCCAGCTTGCGATACGAGTTCATGCCCAGCAGGGTCAACCCGATGATCAAGCATCCCATCGCGATCGGCCGCTTCACGGAAACATCGGCCAGAATCATTGATCGCTCTCCTGCTGGATCTCGATCTCCGTCCCCTGATTCAAGAAGTAGGCCCCCACCGTCACGACCGCATCCCCCTGGGCGATCTGATCCGATGTCACTTCAACCAGACCGTCCATGTCGAGCCCCGGCTTCACCGCCACCATCCGCGCCGTGTTCCCTTCCACGACAAAGACCGCCGCACCATCGCCACGCCGTTGAATGGCATCCCTCGGCACGCCGATCGCGTCCCGCCGCTCGAGGATCACCCGCACCCGTGCCATCGCGCCGGAGGCCACCGCCTCGGGCGGATTGTGCATCAGACAACGGGCCTCGAACGTCCGCAACGTATTGTTGATGGTCGGGCTCTTGTAGCTGACGACCTGTTCACCCAGATCCACGCCGTTAACCTCGACGAACATCCGCGTCTCATCGGGAATGACTTCGCCGTACGTGCGGGCCGGCAGGAACACGGACACTTCGAGCAGCGTCGGATCCTCGATGCGCAACACGGGATTGCCCGGACCTCCCATCTCGCCGGGCTCCTGGTAGCGCACCGTAACCACGCCGTCGATCGGCGCGATGACGAGCGAATCGCGCAGGTCCTTCTCGGCAATCTCCAGTGCCGAACGTGACTGCGCGAGCTGCGCGTCGGCCAGACCCACGGATGCCTCGGCCAACTTCACAAGCGCCGTGCAACGCTTGTACTCGGCCTTGGCTTCCTCATATTCTTCGTCGGCGGCGGTGCCGCGCTCGAACAGACGCTGATAGCGATTCCAGTCGAACTCCGCCTTCTCAAGATCGGCGCGGCTCTTTTCCAGTGACGCTTGTCTCTCGCGCAGCGACTCCTCGGCCACGTTGACTTCGTGGTGACGCACCTCGACGGTCTTCTGCAATATCACGGAGTCGGTCTGAAACAGGTGCGTGACCCCGGCCACCACCCGGTCACCTTCATCGACCATGATGTCGTCCAGCGTGCCCGAGACGCGCGGCGATATCAACGCCAGGTTCTTCGCCTGGACGTTGCCCTGAACCACGACACGACGCTCAAACACCGCGCGTCGCACCGGCGCCACGACGACTTTGGTCGCCGGCGTCTCGGCGGCCGTCTCGTCGGCCCGCGAAGTCGAGCAACCGCTCGGCAGCAACAACGTCCCGCCGACGATCACCGCTACAAAAGCGGCAAAGCCAGTATTCCGCATGATGATCGGACCCTCATTCAACGCCAATCGCGCCTCAGGCATTGCCGCGAAACACGACAGATTCGCAAGTTGGAGAACTTCACTGGACTCAACACCTCGTGCCCCACGCGATGATGGATCGCGCACGCCGTCCAGGGCAGTTGTTCGACCACGCCGCGAGCCACGTATCGCCGGGCAACCGTTCGTCAGTTCCTTCATGACCGCGCTTCCACGTCCCGATGGGCGATCGGCTGACTCAGCCCCAGTGCCGCCAGAGAAAAACGCGTAACGTGCTCGGCGACCCGTTCAGTGCCAAGTTCCCCCCAACCATCGCCACCGCCGGTCATCAGACGAATGAACGCCCTGTGCGTATCATGAAACAGCACCTGCCCCAGAATGCCGTGAATCACAAACCAGCGCTCCGCGTCGGTAGTGTCCGGCGGCATGACCTCGTGCAAGACGTCGAAGACCGGCTTCAGATCCGACTGAATGCGCTGGCGCAGGAACTCCTCGCAGGCCGGCGTCGGGTTCAAAATCTCCTGTTGGCAAAGCCGCTCCTGCCAAGTCTCCTCGCGCTTCCTCACGATCTTGCGCGTGATGCGCAGGATCCATTCGGCCAGCCGCTGGTCTGGAGGCATCTCCGGCACATCGGCCAGCCGTTGCGAATGCGAGTTCTGAAGACACTCGTAGGCGTGCTGCACGACGTGCACGTAGAGACGTTGCTTGTCACCGAAGTGGTAATTGACGCTCGCCAAGCCAACGCCGGCGGCATCGCAGATGTCACGCACGGTCGCGTCGCGAAACCCCTTGTCGGCAAACATCTTGCCCGCAGCCTCGATTACGCGCGTCTTCGTCTCGTCCGTCGCCATTACTCCCGCTCCAACCATCGACTCCGCGAATGCTCGTTATGAACAGATGTTCAAAATAATCATACAAAACCTCCGTTCAAATACAAGCCCTGATTCCAGAATTTATAAAGTCCTGCATTCTAATGCTTTACACACACGGAACATGGCGCAGGTCTGGCGTCGAAACGGAGCAAGGCCACACTTTCCAGCCAAAATCGGCGCAACGCGGATTCGGACACCTGCCGGCCAGTGTGAGGTCGTTCCAGTGGCTGGTTTGTTCATGTGCGTACCGGCACTGCCGAGCCCAGCCATCCCGCGCAACGATGTGGCGGACGACCAGCAAATAAGATCATAAACTCCGCTATAACAAGATGATGCGACAGAGAGCCCACGTTTCTTTTTTCCCTTGGGCATTCATGGCCCGGGCCTATATCCTGGATGCCTGGAGCTGTCGTGCTCTGTCTCCGCGCGTCGACGGTGACGAATAAGTCACTTCATCACTTTCGCGAGACTGACACGATGGAATCGCGGCAGCGTCGGCAGGCCGGCCGAGCGCGACGGGTCTGCGCGCGGAGCCGCTGGTCCGCGGTTGCACCGCACATATGGCGTGAATGCAACGCCGGAGGGTGTGTCCGTCGATGGTCGCGACGAACACAGGCGCGCTGGTCGATGTGGCTGCTCGACAAACGAGAGAGGAGCACAGAGCCCTGATCATGAACACATATCCGGCGACGATACCAGATGCTGTGTTTCGTACGGTGGCCTTGCTTGTTTTCGGGGCGATGCTCGTTTGCTGCACCTGCACGGCCCTGGCGACGGATCGCACCGTCCTGTGCGAGGAATTCACGAGCGACACCTGCACCGCGTGCGAGCATGCCGGCCCGGCGCTCAGCGACCTCCTGGATGTGTACTCCGGCTCACTCGCCTTCGTACAAATCCACATCTACGACGAGTCCGCCACTGCCTGGGGCGACGCGCGCTGGGCCTTCCACGGCGGCGCGTATACGCCGACCGCCGTCTTTGACGGCGTGGACCCGCTTGAGGGCTCGGTGCCGGATTCGGCACAACAGTACACTATATACCGCACGAATCACTTCCTCCCTCAGCGCGACGTCGCCACCGACGTCACGCTCGAGTTGAGCGCGACGCCGCTAAGCGGACAGACCTACCGCGTTAGCGCCACTGTCGGAATCGAAGCCGGCGGCACATCCAAGACCATGCGTATCTTCATGGTGCAAGTGCTCGACCACTGGCCGGCAACACACTCATACCACCGGAACGGATTCAAGCAGGCCGCCCCCACCACGGACATCACGCTGCTGCCCGGCGAAACACAGGTGGTGGAACAGGACTTCACCTTCGACGCCGACAGTTGGGCCAGCCAGCAGGACATCAAGATCATCGCTTGGGCGCAGGCGCCATCCGACACGGCTCCCGTCGCCGTATACCAGGCCGCGACACGCCTCTGGCCTCTGATTTCGGCACCGGGCGACGCGGACGGCGACGGCTATCTCGACGGTAGCGACAACTGCCCGCAACTCTATAACCCGGATCAGACCGACAGCGACGGTGACGGTGTCGGCGACCTGTGCGACAACTGCGACGGCGTCCAGAACGCAGACCAGACCGATACCGACGAGGACAGCTTCGGCGATGCCTGCGACAACTGCATGTTGTTGCACCATCTCGATCAGAGCGATACCGACGGCGACGAAGTCGGCGACGCCTGTGACTCGTGCCCCGAGATTCTCGCCCCCGCCGGTGTCGATCAATTCGGCCGATCGCTCGGAACCATCGATCTGGATTGCGACGTTGACGAGAATGACTTCGTCTTGTTCGCCGGATGCCTCGGCGGCCCTGGCGTCACCACGCCGCCGCCCGGCTGCACCCCCGAGAGCTTCGCACGCGCCGACACCGACACCGATGGCGACGTTGACCTCGCGGACGTCGACTATCTCGGCCGTAACTTCACCGGACCGCTGGTGAGCCCGCCGATATACGTCGGCATGGCAACCTGCACCAGTTGTCACACGGCGCA
>JAFGRR010000561.1 GCA_016935035.1 Phycisphaerae bacterium
CCGCCGGCCCATCCAGCACCACGGCCTTCTCGACGTACTCAATGTCAATATCCCATGCATCCCAAGCCCGCGGCCGATCCTCATACAGTACAAGCTGATTAATCGCCGCCCGCTTGCCATTGCCCAGCGACGCGCCCGCCTCACGCGGCTCGTCAACGCGATACAGGCTCCCAATCCGCCCCGCATCATCAATCGTGACGCTGACAATGCCGTTGCACAGCGTATGCCCGTTGACCGTGACCGGCGCCACGCTCGCCGCCGCCGCCCGATCAATCACTCGCACCCCCAACGCCGGCACATCGCCGGCATACGCCAACTGCCCGTCCATCTCGACGACACCGCCGCGTGCGCGCGACGCCGGGTTGAACACGAGCAGGGGTTGTTGCATGCCGCGCGTGTCGGCGGCACCGGCCCATGCGCTGAGCCCGTCATTGATGAGCGCGGCATAGGTCTCACGCACCTGTGCGTGCTGCCGGTGCGCATCGACATACACCGGCGCAATCGACGAGCCCGGCAGAATGTCGTGGAACTGATTCAGCAGCACCAGCTTCCAACTCTCATCCAGCCGCCGCCGCGTCTCCGCCTCGTCCGGTAAGGCGGCCCCATCCGGCCCCACACTCGTCAGCAGCTCCGCGATTCGCAGACCCTGCTCCGCCTTGCGATTAGCCCGTTTCGTAGCCGCCTGCGTCGTATACGTGCCGCGGTGATACTCGAGGTATAGCTCGCCATCCCAAACTGGCAGATCGCGGCCGGCGCTGTGCAGCTCCTCTCGGCGTTTGTGCAATTCGATGCAAAACGCGCTGGCGGTGCCCTGGTTCACGTTGGGCAAGCCGTCACACTGCCGGGCGAGGTCGGCGTTGAGAATGTGCCAGTCAGTCGGTCCGCCGCCGCCGTCGCCGAACCCGAACGGTTGCAGCCACACGCCCGTGCGCCCCTGGTCCTTGCGCGCCGCGTTCTTTTCACCGCGCAACAGTTCGGCCGGCGTATTCGACGAGTTGTAGTCATTCCCCGGCGTGCAATGCGCCAGCACCTCGCTCCCGTCGATGCCGCGACAGCGAAAGTTCATCAGCGGAAACTCGTTGACCTCGCACCACGCCAGCTTGTTCGTGATGAACGTCCCCAGCCCGGCCTGCGCCATGATCTGCGGCAGTGATGCCGGAAACCCGAACGTATCCGGCAGGAACAAAAACCGCTGCGCCCCGTGTTCGCCGAACTTTCGCTGCCAATAGCGTGTTCCATGCAGAATCTGCCGCACGAACGACTCGCCGGAAGGGGCGTTGCCATCCACCTCGACCCACATTGCGCCGCCAGCTTCCCACCGTCCCTCGGCGACGCGCTTGGCGATGCGTGCAAACAGCTCCGGCGCATCCTCCTCCACCCAGGCATATTGCTGCGCCTGGCTCGCCAGAAAACGAAACGCCGGATAGCGCTCCATCAGCCCCAGCACGTTCGCGAAGCTGCGCAGACACTTCCGCCGCGTCTCGCGCAGCGGCCACAGCCACGCCGTATCGAGATGTGCATGCCCGACCGCGTGACAGTGGGTCGTGGCCCCATGCGCCGTCCGCAGTGCCGCGTCCAGCACGTCAAACGCCGCCTCCGCCCCGGCGGCAACGTCCCGCTCGTCAATCAGCACCGTCACGTGCCGCAGCGCCTCGCAAAGCTGCTGCCCGCGGGAGTCATCATCCTCGCACAGCAGCATGAGCTGCCGCGCGAAATCATACGTCCGCCACAGCCGCCACACCGCCGCGTCGTACGTCATCAGTTCGCAGCTCAGCAGCACGCCCGGCGTCGGCGTCGCCCAGCGATCCTCCGGGCCGCGCGAATCCCACGGGGGCGCAACGCCGAAGGGGTGGTTGCAGGCGGCCTCGATGAACAGTTCGACGGGTTCACCGCCGGCGGCCGACTCGTGCAAGACCGCAAGATCGCGGTTGACGTCAAAGCCTTGCTGCGGGGTGCCATCGGCCCAGAGCAGAGCTTCGGTGCCGCTGGAGAAACGCAGCGCGACGGACTGGCCGCGCATTTCCGCCGGCACTTGCCCGGTGACGCGGAACCATGCCGTCGACCACACCGGTCCCCAGCGCCAACCGACCTCGACCGGTTTGTACTCGGCCGACAGCGCCTGGGGATATGGAATCGGGTCGGCGCATTGAAACACGGCGGTGCTCAGCGGTGAACGCCGCGCATGCACCGCGGACTTCAGCACCTGATCCGCGAAAACCGAATAGCGACGAGCTGCGAACTCAAGCGTCTTGTTCATTGCTTCTCAGCACCCCAAAGGCGGGCCAATTCAACCAGCACCAGGCTGGCCGATTCCATTTCTTCCAGACACGCGAACTCGAGCGGCGAATGATAATTGTGCATGCCGGCCGAGAGATTCGGCGTCGGCATCCCCATCTCGCTCAGCCGCGAGCCGTCCGTGCCGCCGCGCACCGACTCAAACCGCGGCTCGATGCCGAGCTTGCGATACGCTTCCGTCGCTAGCTTGACCGCGCGCGGCTCGCGGTCGAGGTATTCGAGCATGTTGCGGTACTGCTTCTTAATCTCGACGTCGACACGGGCAGCCGGATGAGCCTTGCGAACCGCCCCGGCGGCGTCTTGCAGCACGCGGGCGTGGCTCTCCAACTCGGCCGTCACGAAGCTACGCAGAATTATCCGCAGCTTGACCGCCGGCACGCCGCCTTCGATCACGTACGGATGCACAAACCCGTCGCGTCCCTTCGTAGTCTCGGGTGCCAGCCCGGCCGGCAGACGCTCAACAAACTCCGCCGCCAGCCGAATCGCGTTCACCATCTTGCCGAACGCCAGCCCCGGGTGAATGTTCACACCGGTGATCGTGACAACGGCTACGTCGGCGGAAAAGGTCTCGTTCTCGATGCCGCCGGCGCCTTCGCCATCCAGCGTGTACGCGCAGACCGCGTCGATCTCCGCGACATTCAGCTTGTCCGCGCCGCGGCCGACTTCTTCATCCGGCGTGAAGAGCACACGGATCGGGCCGTGTGCAACGTCGGAGTGGTTCATCAGGTAGTCGGCGGCGGTCATTATGGCGGCGACACCCGCTTTGTCATCAGCGCCGAGCAGCGTCGTGCCGTCGGACGTGATAAGCGTCTTGCCCTTCATCTTTGCCAGCGCCGGCACGTCGGCGACACGGATGATCTTCGAAGGATCGCCGGTCAAGTGAATGTCCTGCCCGTCGTAGCTCTCATGCACCACCGGTCTGACATTGCGGCCGCGAGCTTCCGGCGAAGTGTCCATGTGTGCGAGCCATGCGATGGTCGGCGCGCCGTCCACGTTGCCGGGGATCGTCCCCATCACGACGCCGAACTCGCTGACACTGACGTCTTGCAGCTTCAACGCCCGCAGTTCATCCGCGAGCAGCCTGCCCAGTTCGAGTTGTCCCGGCGAGCTGGGATACTGGTCGGTCTCCTCGACGGCAGTGGTGTCGATTCGGACGTAGCGGCAGAAGCGGTCGAGCAACGTGTCCATAATGACCCTCTGACGAGCAGCGTTGATGTTGGTTCCACGTGCGGTGGCCGGGTACGCGCGTGTCGCGCACGCATCCCGCCCTGAGGTGCGCAGCCTATCGGTCCGGCCGTTGTGACGCAAAGCGTGTTATCAGGTCTGACGTGGGCCAAGATCGCGGTGGGATCGGCGACTCCATCGACTACAATGACACTGGCCCGGCGGATTAGGGAAACTGCCGGCGACTGCGGAACACGGACAGCCACTGGAGGTGGAAGATGCGACGCAGGGTGTTGCTCGGAGCGGCGGCGGGGATCTTGTGGATGGTTGGCGGTGGGGCGGCCTACGCGGCGGTTCCGCACGCCTGGATTCTCGATCAGCAGCTTGATGCGAATGGACGCGGCTACACCGTAATGTGCCTGTGGGGCACTGATTACGAGATGGGCTATGCCCAGGGCCAGCTTTTCGACGACGAGATCGTAACCGCCATCGCCGAGGGCAAGGCATACCTCGGGACATTCTACTACGCCATCGCGCGCGGCCTGATCGCCGGGACCGTCTGGATGCCGGTCGGTGTTGAGGATGAGCTGGACGGGATGGTGGATGGCATCGCGGTGACGTACCCGGACGAGGGGATCGACAAGATCGACCTCAAGCTGATGAACACGGCCGGCGACTGGGCCTACGCTTGTCGCAGTCACTCGTGCTGGGGGCGTTATGTCGCCGATCCGATCAAGACGATCTCGACTCGCCGGTTGGACTTCACGACCGTCATACCGTCGATGAACCACCATGTGCTTTGTGCTCGCTCGCCGGACGGCGGGGCGCCGCGCTGGGTGAACATGGCCTGGCCGGGGATCGTGACGGCGGCGACCGGCGTGAACGAGTTCGGGACGATCGTCTCGCTGCACGACTACAACAGCGACGTGGATTTCACCTCCGGACGCATGCCGCGCATGGTCGCGTGCCGCCACGCGTTGACATATGCCACCGATCCGGACGTCGCCACGCATGTCGATGATGTGTACTCGGAGTTGCAGAATTACGAGCTGATGACCGGCAGCTTCTTCAACTACTACGCGCCCGAGGGATATGGCGGTGTCATCGCAGGGCATCCGGACCAGGCCGGCCCGGACTTCTACGACCTGCGCAAGCCGCAGTCCGTCTGGCACCACGGCGAGGCCATCATTACAACGAACACTTGGACCGACGGCACTTACACACCTGCTGACGAGAACTTCGGCGCCGACGCCTACTACAACGACGAGACACCCAAGACGCAGGAGAGTCATTGGAACCTGTTGGCCCAAGGGGCCAACAGTATGCACCAACTCAGCGTGGCCTATCGCGCGCGGGGCAACATGTCGGTCTGGGCGGATGGACGCATCGACGGTGTCGGACGCACGCCGCGCATTGAGGTCGAGTGGCCGGTCCTGTTCATGAATGGCGACATGAATTGTGACGGCGTCAGCGACGTGTTCGACATCGACGGGTTCATCATGGCGATTCTCTCACCGGCCCAATACGAGATTGCCTTCCCCGATTGCGATCCGCGACGGGCGGACTGTGATGGCGATGGTGTGCTCGATGTCTTCGACATCGACGCGTTTGTCGGGTTGATCGTCGACTAGACCGGCAGGCGGCGTGCCGCCGCTCTGATCGCGATCATCTGACGCCGACGGTCAGGCCCAGGTAGCCGAAGTACAATGCCAACAAGGCCGTGCCTTCGGCGCGACTGACGCGGCGGCCGGTCCACATCAGGGGCATGCTCAGCGCCGCCGTCCCGACCATGATCGGTATGTCGCGCATGACCGCCGTCGCGTCGATCGCCACTGGCGATGAGACCAGCGCGGCGATTCCCAGGACTGACAGGATGTTGAAGATGTTGCTACCGACGATGTTGCCGATGGCGATGTCCGGCTGACCGCGGCGGGCGGCGACGATGGTGGTGGCGATTTCTGGCAGGCTAGTGCCGACGGCGACAATCGTCAGTCCGATGATGCGGTCGCTGACGCCCAGAACCTTGGCGATTTCGCTCGCCCCGCTGACGATGAACTCGGCACCGTACTTCAGTCCGGCCAGCCCCAGCAGGATGAAGACCACATAGAGCACCCGAGCCCCATTCCCCGGCACCGTCTTGTTGAACTCCTGCCGGACCTCCTCCGACTCGCGGCCCGACACGCGGCAGGTCAGGACTAGGTATCCGATCAGGCCCGCGACAAAGACGGCGCCTTGCCAGAAGACCAATCTGCCCGTCTGGAACGCGAAGACCGCCAGCAGGATCGAGACTGCGAGCATGATCGGTGCATCGAGGCGGATGATATTGAGCGATATCGCAATCGGGCGAATGAGGGCGGCCAGACCGAGCACGAGCAATGTGTTGGCGATGTTGCTGCCGACGACGTTGCCGATCGCCAGGGCATCCTGGCCGTTGAGGCAGGCGACGACGGACACGGCCAGCTCCGGTGCCGACGTGCCGAAAGCCACGATCGTCAATCCGACGACCAGGGCGGAGATTCCGAGGCTGCGGGCAAGGGCCGCGGCACCGCGGACGAGGAGATCGCCGCCGACGCCGAGAATGATCAAGCCGCCAATCAGGGTCAGTACGTGCCAGAACATCAGTGTATTTTCGCCGGGGGTTCGATGGCTCGCATCTTGCTCGCGGGTCGACTAAACTGCCGCGTCGGTACAGAGCATGGCCGTTTCGGCCCGGGTTTGCAAGCGCGGTGAGCGCGGGCAGGATGGAATGGCCGGTGCCTGACGCGATGTACCCGCAGCGGTCGCGTGGTCCTCGTGAGAAGGCTGTGCGCGGAGATACCCACCTATGTCAACACTTCTGATTGGCGCCGAATCAGCCAGCACGTACGTGCCTAACCTGTTTTGGGTTTGGCCGTTTGTGGCGATTCTGCTGGCGATCGCCATCCTGCCGCTGATGCGCAAGACGCACCACTGGTGGGAGGAGAACCAGAACAAGCTGTTGGTTGCCGCGATACTGGCGGTGATCACGCTGGGGTATTACCACTTCCGCGGCACCGGCGTGGAGCAGCACGAGGGCGGTGACGAGGGGCAGGCTGCCGTAACAGCGGTCGAGGGGCAGCAAGCCGAGCCGGCCGAGCACCCGACGCCGGAGATTGCCGCGCATCCCAAGGGTGAGGGACCTGGCGTCGCGGTCGAGCAGCCCGCCGAACACGTTGGCGAAGCGCCGGCGGTAGCCGCGCACGAGGCCGGCGAGGCGGCCGAGGGCGAACACTCCGCGCATGAGGAGCACGCGGTCCATCGCACCGCGCCGGGCATGGCGACGGTGTTGGGCGTGCTTGACCACGCCGTCATGAAGGAATACATCCCGTTCATCGTGCTGCTGTTCAGCCTGTATGTGATCGCCGGCGGAATCGTCGTGCGTGGTGACATCCGGGCCACGCCGCTGACGAACACGACCATTCTCGGCATCGGCGGCGTCCTCGCTAGCTTCGTCGGCACGACCGGCGCGGCGATGCTCCTGATCCGCCTGCTGCTCAAGACCAACAGCGAGCGCAAGCACGTTGTGCACACGGTGGTCTTCTTCATCTTCATCGTGGCCAACATCGGGGGCACGCTGCTGCCGATCGGCGATCCGCCGCTGTTCTTGGGCTATCTGCGGGGCGTGAAGTTCTTCTGGACGCTGCACCTGTGGAAGGAATGGGCGTTCATGATCTTCGTTCTGCTCGTGGTTTACTACGTGTGGGACACGTGGGCGTACCGGCGTGAGCAGCCCGTCGACGTCGTACGCGACCGGACCGAGATCACGCCGCTCGGCATCGCCGGCCTGATCAACATCATCTGGATCTTTGGCGTGGTGGCGGCAGTGGCGATGCTCGACCCGTCGAAGTCGGTGCCGGGTACGAATTGGAAGCCGGTGCTGCACTTCGGTGGCTTCGAGTTCATGTATATACGGGAGTGTGTCCAGCTTCTGATGGCACTGCTCTCTTGGATGACAACCCAGATGGTGCTGCGGAAGGAGAACCAGTTCAACTTCGTCGCCATCGGCGAAGTGGCGTGCCTGTTCATCGGGATTTTCATCACGATGCAGGTGCCGATCGAGATCCTACGCGCCAAGGGCGCCGAGATGGGCCTGACCCACCAGTGGCACTTCTTCTGGGCCACCGGCATCCTGAGCAGCTTCCTCGATAACGCCCCGACGTACGTTGTGTTCTTCGAGACAGCGGCATCACCAGGATTCCCCAAGGCCGAGCCGCTCGTGCACCTGGTTGGCGGCGGCAACATCAGCGAGTTGCTGCTCTACTCCATCAGTTGCGGTGCCGTCTTCATGGGTGCCAACAGCTACATCGGCAACGGCCCGAACTTCATGGTCAAATCGATCGCCGAACAGTCCGGCGTGAAGATGCCGAGCTTCTTCGGCTACATGGTGTACTCGACGGCGATCCTGATTCCGTTGTTCCTGCTGCTGACGGTGGTGTTCTTCCGCGGCTGATGTGAATGCGGGATTGCGACGTAGGGTGCGGCAAGGCTGTCAGCTTTCAGCCGTAGAGGGTCGGCAAGCGGCATCCGAGCCCGAGCGGAAGCGAGCAGGCATATTCAGGGTTCAGTGTTCAGGGCTCGGTAAGCAGCACGTGGGTGTTTCATCAGAGCCCGAAACGGCAGCGAGGGGCGCATTCGCCACGCGTTCGTAAATCCCCCATCCCCCCTCGCAAGCCGCATGCTACGCTTCGTTGCTCGCAGCTGATAGCTACCACCACGCATCTTCATCATACCAGTTGTCGTAGTACCACTCGTCGTCGTAGTAGCCGTCATCGTAGTAGTACCCGTCGTCATAGTAATAATCGTCGTAGTATGCGTCGTCGTAATACCCCTCATCCCAGTAGTAATCGTCGTAGTAGTTGTCCTCGTAGTAGTAATCATCGTAGTAGTAGTCGTCGTCGTAGTACTCGTCGTAGTACACTTCTTCGACGTAGTACGTGTCGGTGGGGTAGTAATAGGTTTCGGTGACGTACTCGTCGACGACGCCGTAACAGTCGTAGCAGCCACGGTCGCGTATCACGCGGACATCGTCGAGATCATCGAGACTGATGGTCCCGTCACAGCCGGCGATTCCCAGGGCCAGTAGCGGCACGATGAGTGTGTTAACGAGCGTTCGCATGGGCCTTCTCCCTCATAGGTTCCAGACCCATTGACGGGTAGGAAGGTCAGTTTATTCGCGCGTTTTTCTCGTTTTTTTTGATCCACTACTCGTGTGTCAGCGGCTTATCGGACGCGAATGTCACCACGCCGTGCCTCTGACTACTCCTTGGGCAGCTCCGCGATCTCTTCCTTGGCAGTTTGGGCTTCTTCGCTGTCGGCGTGCTTGTCGATGATTTTCTGGTAATACTTCCGAGCCATGTCGTAGCGCTCGGCTTCCTTCATGTTGCGGGCGAACTTCAGCCAGCGATCGCATTCCGATGAAGACGCCTTGGCGGCGCGAGCCTTGCGGACCGCGGGATCACTGTCCAGCTTGTCGAACTGCTTCTGGGCCTCTTTGGCACTCGGGGTGCCGGCGTAGTTGTCGACGATCGCCTTATATGCCTCAGCGGCCTCCTTGGCCTTGCCTTCATCACGCAGGGCGTCGGCCTTCTCAAGCTCCGGTTTGGCTTTGGCTTCGGCCTCTTCGGCGCCAGCCCAGGGCTTCTTCAGAGTCTCCTCGACCACCTTGTCCATGCCGTCCATTGGATGGCCGGTCCAGACGAGTATGCCGTCGCGGTCAATCACGAACGCCGTCGGAAAGCCGCGGATTCCATACTTGCGCGTGAGCTGGTCACGTTCGTCCTGGATGTGGTGCCAGGTCATCTTCTCTTTCTCGATGAAGGGCTTGAGATTACCCTGTTGGCGTTCGTTGGCGATGCTGATGATGTCGAGCCCGGACTCGTGCTGCTTCTCGTATAGCTCGCGAATGTGCGGGACGGCAGCCCGGCAGGGCGGACACCACGTGCCCCAGAACTCGACGATCATGACCTTGCCGCGGAACTTGGCGAAGTCGATTGGCTCCTTCGTCATGAAGTCGTCGCCGCTGAAAGTCGGGAATTCCTGGCCCACGCCGAGCGCCTGCTGGCCAGCGGCGGTGGTGCCACAGAGCGTGCCGACGACGACTGCCATCAGGCACGCACGAGTCAGGTTAGTGCGCATTACTGTCTCCCGTTTTGTGCTAGCGAAAGTGGCGAAGCCAGCCCGGGGCCGAGCATTAGAGTGTCGCCAGCACTATCAAGCTATCATGTCGGCAACCACGATGTCAAAGCTACTTGATCGACGCCATGCGTCGTCAGGCTATTTTAGTACCCGCCATCGGAGTCGTTGGGATCCGGTTCGACCTGCATCGGAACAGTGTTCTGGCTGGTCGGTGGATGGTTGGCGCGTGTAAACCAGTCTCGGAGCACAGCCTCGGCGGGTTTGCCCTTGGGCGTGTAGCCGTAGTCGTCGTCGCCGCCGGGGCTGGTGTTCCATTCCCACCAGATGATGCCGCCCACTTCCGGAGCTCCTTCCCACACCGTCAGGAAGGCTTCGTACAGCCGGCGCTGCTCCTCGTGGCCCTCGGGCGTGGCCTTTTCGCTGCGGTAGTAGTTCCACGGCTGGACCGAAGCCCCGGACTGACTGCACCAGCCGACCTCGGTGAACACGACCGGCTTGTCGATGCGGCGTTGCCAAGCCGTGATATCCCGGTATATCGGCTTCCATCGTTGGACCAACTCCGCCACCGTCGGGTTTTCGTGGTCGGAGAGATCGAAATAGGTGGTCATGCCGGCGATTTCGAGCTTGTCCCAGAACTGGATCACCTGGTAGGTATCCCAGTTGGCGGAATAGCCTAGCTCGCCGGGGAAGCGCGCTCGGACCGCCTCAATCGTCTTGACCCATTCGACGGTCGCTGATTCCGTCGAGACCAACTCGGAGCCGACCATCAGGGCGGCGGCTTCGCCCTCGCGCGCGATGTCGGCGAAGTAGGTGATGAACTCGCGATAGTCGTGCCACCACTTCGCCCAGTCCGGCGGTTCGATCACGCCGCGCCACTCGCGTCCATGTGGGTTCGACAACAGCAGCATTGGCATGAGCA
>JAFGRR010000562.1 GCA_016935035.1 Phycisphaerae bacterium
AACGGCGGACACCTGGCCAGCAACCTGGGCGCGGTAGAGCTCACGCTCGCGTTGCACCGTGTCTTCGACTTTCAGAAGGACCGTCTGCTGTGGGACGTCGGCCACCAGTGCTACGTTCACAAGCTCATCACCGGACGCAACGCGGAGTTTGACACGCTGCGCCAGCGCGACGGTATCAGCGGCTTTCCCAGCGTGAAAGAGAGCGAATACGACCTATTCGACGTCGGACACGCCGGCACGGCCATCGCGACGGCGGTCGGCCTGGCGCGTGGCGACGCGGCCTGTGGCCGCGACAACCGCGTGGTCGCCTTCGTGGGCGACGCCAGCATCGTCAACGGCGTGGCGTTCGAGGGGCTGAACCAGGCGGGCGTACTGAAGCGCCAGTTTCTTGCCGTTCTGAACGACAACTCGATGGGCATCGCCAAGACGCAGGGCGGCCTGGCGTCGTACCTGGCTCGCTTCCGCACCAGCAGCCTGTACGAGGAAGCCAAGCGGCAGTTGCGTGCCACGCTGACCAGCGTCCCGGTCGTCGGCAAGGGTGTTGCCGGCGTGCTCGAACACTTGCGCGACGCATTGAAGGCCTCGGTTACGCCGCACCAGATTTTCGAACAGCTTGGGCTGCTCTACGTCGGTCCGATCGACGGCCATGATCTGCCCAGCCTGCTGAAGATGCTGTCGCTGGTTCGTGACGTCGAGGTGCCGGTACTGTTGCACGTGCACACCGAGAAGGGCCGCGGTTGCGACTGGGCCTCGAAAGACCCGTGTGCATTTCACAGCCCCGGCAAGCTGATGGTCGAGGGTGACACGGTGCAGATCGTCAAGAGCGAGCGCAAGAGCTGGACCACGGCGCTGGCCGATGCCGTCATCGAGATCGCCCAGCAAGACGAGCGCGTGCATGCCCTGACCGCTGCAATGCCCGATGGCACCGGCGTCGCGAAGATGCGACGAGTGTTACCCGACCGCTGCCTTGACTGCGGCATTGCCGAGAGCTGCACGGTGGACATCGCCGCCGGCATGGCCAAGGCCGGGCTGCGTCCGCTGGCCTGTGTCTACTCGACCTTCTTGCAGCGGGCCTTTGACCAGGTCTTTCAGGAAGTCGTGCTTCAGCAATTGCCGGTCACGTTTTGCATCGACCGGGCCGGGCTGGTCGGCGGCGATGGCGCCGTGCATCACGGCTACCTCGACATCGCCTATCTGCGGCCGCTGCAGAACATGGTGCTGATGGCGCCGGCGGATGAGCCGGAACTGTCGGCCGCGCTGCGATTCGCACTCTCACTCGACGGTCCCAGCGCGATTCGCTACCCGCGCGACACGGTGCCCGAGCCTTACGGCGACACGCCGTCGTTTGAGCTGGGCAAGTCGCGCGTCATGCGCGATGGGCCGGATGGGACGATTCTGGCCTACGGCATGCAAGTTGCATTCGCGCTTGAGGCGGCGGAGACGCTCGCCGGCGAGGACATCTATGTCGGCGTGGTCAATGCCCGCTTTGCCAAGCCGATCGACGAGGACATGGTCACCACCGCGATAACACGTGGTGGGCCGGTGCTGACAGTCGAAGACCACTCGGTGGCGGGTGGGTTCGGCAGCGCGGTCCTGGAAACCGCCAACCGACTTGGATTGCCGACAGAGTCGCTGATCCGACTGGGTCTGGACGCCGACCGCTTCTATCGTCACGGCTCGCGTCCCGGGCAGCTTGCCGAGGCGGGCATCGACGCCGTCGGCATCGCGGAGACCATGCGTCGGGCTGTGCGCGCCGCTCGCCAAGACGTTGCCAGTCCGTTACACTTGCCGCCTCAGGAGCGAACTAGACCGTCGCGGCAGAGTTGAGGCTCGCCGCCTCCCCCTAGTGCGGACAGGTTGTGATGGATAGCTTCATTGCACGACACCTTCAGGGGGTATCGCGCACTTACGCGATTCTCATCCCGATGTTGCCGGGCAAGCTTGCCGACGCGATCGGTCTGGCGTATCTGCTCATGCGCATCGTGGACACGCTGGAGGATTATCCGCCGCTGTCTGACGATGAGCGGCTGCGGCTGATCGGACTGCTCGAACATACGTTGTCGGATCCCACCTCGGAGGTGCACGCGGACCTGTGTGCCGCGATCGGTGATAACGATGATGAAGTCGAGCTGATGCGGCATACGGCCGAGGTCATCGCGCGGTTGCGTGACCTGGAGCCGGTCTATCGTGACGCCGCCGCGGCGTGCGCACTGGAGATGATGAAGGGCGTGCGCGAATTCATAGCCCGCGCGGCAGAGCGTGGGCAGCCGTATCCGGCGGTGCGCAGCGCGGCGGAGATGCGCTCGTACTGCTATTACGTGGCGGGTGTCGTCGGCGTGATGCTGTGCGAGATGATGGCCCATTGGCTCAAGCGGCCGCAGTTGACGTCGTTACGCGATCTGGCGATCGAGCTGGGCATCGGGCTGCAACTGGTCAACATCGTTAAGGACGCGCTTAAGGATTCGAAACACGGGCGCCGCTATCTGCCGACCTCGGCCGACGGCAAGCTCTCACCCGGCGAGATCTACAAGGCCGCCCTGGAAGAGGCGCGAACCAGCCTGCAACGCGGGGTTGAGTTCGTGCTGGCGCTGCCGGCCCAGGCCCGCGAGCTGCGGTATTTCTGCGGGCTGCCGATCGCCTGGGGCGCGATGACGCTGTCGCACGCCGAACGCGATTCGAGCAGGGCCAAGATCGGCCGCTCGGCGATAGCGAGTTCGATCGACCACTTCAAAGCACTCGCCGGCGACGACACGGCCTTGCGCCGCTGGCTGAGCGGCATGCTCGGTGAGCAACCCAGCGGCGTTCAGCCTGCCTAGTCACCGAGACGACGCAAGACACTGCTCAAGAGCAGTGGCACACCTGGGCATTCCAGTCGTTATTGACGACCCTCGCCGAGGGTCTAGCGTTTGATGCCTCAGCCGCGGCGTGGTGAGCAGTTGTCGGGCTTGTTGCCGCCGCTGGAGAAGGTGGAGAGCTTGCGTTCAAGCGTCGGGTGCTTGCACTTGGGGCATTGCTTGGGGGCGGGTTCGCTGGCGCGGACTAGGACGTCAATGACGTGCCCGCAGTCGCGGCACTGGTATTCGAAGATCGGCATAGTCTTACTCCGTGAAACGCAATTCGCGCGCGCCGTCAGCTGTTACGCGGCCGTGCCTTGCCGCCATCTCGACGTACGTCTCGCGGACGCCGGTCTCGGACGACAAGCCCAGGGCGGCGGACAATGCTACGACCGCCTCCGCTGTGGGGGCCTCGATTTCCGCGAACCACCCGAGCTGCGGCATTTCGTCCACCGTGACCGTGCAGTCGCCCAGACGCCAGGTCGCGCGACGCTTCTCAAAGATGATATGCGGCACGAAGCCGAGACGCCCGAAAATCGCGAGCAGCCGGTCGCCATCGTCAGCCGCCGTCTCGATCTCCTCGCGTATCTTGAGATTGGCCGGAGTGGCCACGCCGGCGTCGGCACGCGGGCCCTTGTAGGTCACGGTGACGCGTGGCGGCGCGTTGCCAGCGTGGTCACGGGCGACACGCACGCGCAACCCGCGATCGTCCGACAGCAACGTCCGCTCGGGCGTGTCCAGGATATAGCTGATTTCGAGATCGTCGCGCAGGCAATCGGCGTCGCGGCGCCGCAATTCGCAGCGCAGGGCGTCGGGGCTCTCCAGGCGGAATTTGGCTTCGATTTCGCGGCGCACGCTATCCGCTCGATTGACAGTTGTCGTGGTTGGCGACATGCTACCGTGAAATCACGCGGCTGCACATCATCGCGCGTGAGCGGCGCCGTTTGGCATCTTTGGCGCGGGTGGGTGACGGGCGCGGTTTCACAAGTCACCCCGGCGGCGCGGTCGGTCCAGCAGATGGTGGTTGAGAGCCATGAGACACAAAGTCCTCGGACTCGCGGCGTTCCTGGTCGGCGCGGCTTGCATGATCTCGGCTGGGGCACAGGACGCCGAGCGACCCGCCGAAAACATCCTTCAGCAGCAACGCGCCATTGACAATCAACTGGCGGACGCGCGGCGCGAGATGGCGCCGCTCGAGTCGCTGCTTGACTGGCAGTGGGGCGGCTGGGTCGAGTACTACGGTTTTCACTACGACGATGGCGTCCAGTCGTCACGCTGGTATCACCGGCCCGGTTTTGCCCTCTGGACGCGTGTCACGCTCGATGACAGCGCCCACGAGGTGTTCGCCCGCATGAAGATGTCCTACGACTACTTCCGCCCGGGCGATGAGTATGACCGGCAGGAGGACTGGGTTGGACCCAATCTCGATCGCGGCTGGTACCAGGTGGACGTTGGCAAGGCCCTGCGGCTGACGAGCCCGTCCGACCCGTACCAGATGAAGATCCGCATCGGCCGTCAGGAGACGCTCTTCGGTACCGGCTACGTGCTCGATCAGCCGCTGGACGCCGTCACATTCGACGCGCGGCTGCACGACATTCGCGTGCGGGGTCTGTTCGGACACGCCATCGGTTCCACGCCCAACCTCGATCGCAGCGATCCGGTGGACAGTCACAGCGCTCGTCGGTTCTTCGGCGTGCAGGTGTCGTATACCGGCTTCGAGCGGCATGAGCCGTTCGCATACGCCATCTGGAACGACGACTACGTCGATGAGCGACCGGAGATGTTCTTCCAGGAGTACGCCTACGACACGCAGTATTGGGGCGTCGGTTCGCGCGGCGAGATCGTCCACAACCTCGGCTATTGGGTCGAAGGCGTGATCGAGACCGGCAAGAGTTATGGCGACGGCCAGTTCCTTCAGCAGGACAACGTCGAGGCCTGGGGCATGGACGCCGGGCTGGAATACCTTTTCGACGTCCGCACGCGGCCGCGCGTCGCCGTCGAGTACATGTTCGCCAGCGGCGACGATGGGCGCATCGACAGTTGCAGCAGTGCCGAAGGCGGCAACCGTTGGTGGAGCGGCGACGACACCGGTTTCAACGCCTTCGGCTTCCGCGACACCGGCATTTCGGCGGCACCCGCGCTCAGCAACATACACATCGTCCGGCTCGGCGGGTCGTTCGTGCCGTTTGAGGATGTTAAGGAACTACGCGATCTCGAACTGGGGACCAACTGGTTCTACTACCACAAGCATGAGGCTCGCGGCGCCATCAGCGACACCACCGCCGACACGTTCCGCGGATACGTCGGGTGGGAGATGGACTACTTCCTGAACTGGCGTCTGACGTCCGATCTGTCGTGGACGGTGCGGTGGGGGGCGTTTTTCCCCGGCAGCGCGTACAGCGATCGCGACATGCGCAACTTTGTCTTCACCGGCGTAACCTGGAGCTTCTGATCATGTTCGTGCGAACAACAGGCATCGTGCTGATGGCGGCCGTAGTCGTCACGCTCGTCGGGTGCCAGACGCCATGCGCACGCGTCAGCGCGACCCAGCAGGATGTTCCCACCGGCAGCAGCGCCGAGTTGATGGAGTACATCGGGAACCAGCCGTTTGTCACCGCCGAGACCGGCTACCGTGCCGCCCACATGATTTACTTCGGCGAGCCGTTTGACGGTGATTTTGATGAACTGCGCAGCGTGCTGATTGCCAACGACGTGGCCAACCGTGGCTGGAAGCATGCGGAGGGCGACGCGCTGACGCGCAGCGATATCGGTTTTCTGATCTGTCGCGCGTGCAACATCAGAACCGGCGTCAACTGGACGCTATTCGGCCTTGGCCGCTATGGCTATCGCGAGCTTCAATACCACCAGATAGCCGGCCCGGGCGGTGAATTCGCCCTGGTAAGCGGCGGTGAGTTTCAGGGGATCGTCAGGCGCGCGGACGAATACCAGCGACGCGTTGGCCAGGCGCCCGCCGCAAGCGCGGAACTGGGTGCCGAGCCCACCTCGACACCGTGAGCCTCATCTCTTAGCTAATCTCAGCTAACTCGTCTGTGGCGTGTACGCGTTCTTGGTCAGATAGAAGAAGATGCCGCAGGACAGTGCCAGTGTGATTGCGACCGCACCGAGGAAGAAACCGGTCCAGGATCGTCTGGTGGCCTTGTTACGTCGCTGGCTGGCTGTGTAGAACCCGAGCAGGAAGCCGCCGGCCCCGCCCGCCAGCGCACCAAGCAGGCAAACCCCCAGGGCTGGGAGAAACAGGCTTTGGGGACTGTAAGTTACGTAGAACGCGTCTGCGTCGAAACGCCGCATCATGATCACAGTCGCAGCGGCGCCGCCTAGGATGCCACCGGCGGCGAGAATGATGCTGATAGTGGCCTGATCCTCGTATGTCTTCAGCTTAAGCACGGGTTGTACGCTCCTATGCGATCCTAGGCATGGCGAGACGCCTGCCAGCCCGGTGGGTAGGGCCGCGCCACGCCGATCAGCGAGCCGTGATTGTAGCATACATCACGGCGTTGCCTATACTTATCGGTCGGGTACTCGCGGAGCTTAGCCCCGATTCGGCAATCGCGGGCCGCTGCCGGGGCCCAGGTAGTGTGCCCGGAGCGAATGATGGCTTTTGAATACTCAGACGAGCGTCCACTACAGCTCGCGGTGCTGATCTCGGGTGGGGGATCGACGCTGGCCAATCTGGTGGAGTGGATCGCGGACGGTCGGCTGAAACGGGCCGTGATCGGTTCCGTGATAAGCTCGCGGGCCGAAGTGCGGGGTGTTGAGATTGCGCGGGCGGCACGGTTGCCGCTGCACATCCTGCGCCCGCGTGACTTCCCAGACGCCGACGCGTTCGCGGCTACTCAGGCCGATCTGATCGACAAAGCCGGGGCCGATCTGATCGTGATGGCCGGATACCTGTGTATGTGGCAGTTTCCCGAGCGGTTCGCGGGTCGGGTGTTGAACATTCATCCGGCGCTGCTGCCGGCGTTCGGCGGGGCGGGGATGTACGGACGACGCGTGCATGAGGCAGTGCTGGCCGCGGGTGTGGCCGAGAGTGGTTGCACCGTGCATCTGGCTGACCATCTATACGATCACGGCCCGATCATCGCTCGCCGTACGGTCGCCGTGATGCCCGGTGATACGCCAGAGTCGCTCGCGGCACGAGTCGGAGAAGCCGAGCGCGAGCTCTATCCCGAAGTGATTCAGCGCGTGGCGGACGAAGGGCTTGAGTGGTTGGCGCGGTTTCGAGCTTCGTGAGGAAAGCCGGCGGGCTAGGTTACGTGTCCCTGCCCAGTGGATCCTCGGCGGCGCTACAGCGGCGTGCCAGTTCGGTGAGCTGGTCCTGGAGCTTGTCTAGCGCTACGCCGCCCAGCAAACCGGCCTCCAGCCGCGTCGCGACCTCGGCGATTACGTCAAAGCCGCAGCCCGTGGCCTGCCGTTTCAGTTTGCTGACGACGCTGCCGAACGACGCGATGTTGCTGGCCTGAAGGGCGTAGCCCAACTCGCTGATTTGGTTCGCGAGAGAGGTGACGAACTCGCTGATCGGTTGAGCCATGGTGGGATCACCGGCCAGCCTGCTCCGGATCGGCTCATCGGTCATCAACCCGAGCGCTGTCCGCAGTTGCTCGTGGTCGATTGGGGTGGCGATGCAGCGATCGCAACCGGCCCCCAGGTAGCGTTGCTGGGCTTCCGGCCGGTTGGTCGACGTCAGTGCGACCAGGATGCCTCGGTATTCGCGCTCTCGCAGTTCGTGAACCGCCGCCCAGGCATCCGGGGCCTGCATGTCCAGAATGATGGCGTCCGGCCTGTTTTTGGCCATCATCTCGAGTGTTGTCTCACTGTTGTCGGCGCAGTGCAGTTGCAGGCGGTTTGTGGGAAACGCCGCGGCAACTTCGTCGGGGAGCGCGGCGTTACGGCTCATGAGCAGCACACGTGTGTGTCTTGGATTGGAATCAAACAGAGTCACGTCCAGCGGGTGGTCAAAGCGAATGCCGACCTCGTGCAGTGTTCCGGAGCCGGTGATGTAGCGGCAGCGGACCACGCGGCCGGTGGTCGGATAGACGCCGTGGTGAGTGCAGACGAGGTGCAGTCGACAGGAGGTGCCCGAGTAGAAATACGTTCCGGCGAGCAGGCTTACGCCGTCGCGGCTGATATTGCGCGTTGGCAGGAGATAGCGCGTGCGGCAGCCGCCGTAGGTCAGGAACTCGGCCTCGATTGCTGGAATCCGATAAGCGAGGCGTTCGGACTGGCGCTCGTCGTACAGCCTGGTCTCGTGCGAGGCGCGATCCAGGCTGTCGAGAAACCTGTCCACGGTCTCGTGGTCTCGGCGTAATCCGAAAGCCCTGTCCAGTTCGAAGCCCATTGTGTTGGTGGCTCGTCAGTGTGGCGGAAACCGGAGGCAGTAAGGTCCACGCCGTATATCGACCAGGGATAACGGATGCTTCATCAGAATCGAATTCGGGTGGGTTCGGACTGGCCAATGCCAGTCGTGCAAGCTGATCCGGCAAGCGCCGCCTTATTGGCGGTGCAGCGCCTCCAGCAGCTTATCCACGACGAATTGAGTCGGCGGGTCGAAGTAGTATTCGCGCAACTGCGGCAGCAGGATCCAGCGCGCGTCATGGTGCTTGCCGACCGTGGCGGAAGTGTCCATCAACTCGCACAGGTAGTACCGGTAATCCACGGTGTGGAAAGCGTAACCGAAGGTGCTTTTGATGCAGCCGCCGATGATCTGGACATCCTGGCCGATCACGGCGCAGCAGATGCGTCGCAGCCCGGCCGCCGCGTGTTCGCCCGAGTGCAGCCGGCCGCCAGCGAAGCTCCAGGGTGCATCGGGATTGCCGGCGGGGCGGACGATCAAGAACTCGCGTTGGCGCCGGCGGATGATCGCCCGTGCCTCGCTCCAGGATTTCAGTCGCGCGTGCCGCATGCCACGCACCGTAGTGGCAGGTTGGCCCAGTGTCCAGTGTCCTTGGCATATGTCGCCGACTCGCGGTAGGATGAACATCCCAACCGGGCAGCCCGGTGGTGTGGTGCGGTCGTTGGAAGACGGCGCGGCGATGCGTATGGGTTGCTGGCGAGCGGTTTGTGTAGGCGCTGTTGCGATTGTTTGCGCCGCGGTCGCGGATGATGCGACGACCCCGGCCTTGGGACATGGCATGCGAGTTCTGATAACTGGATCGAGCGGTCAAATCGGTACGAATGTGGGGCTGGCGCTGTTGGAGCGCGGCGACGAGGTCGTGGGAATCGACGTGCGGCCGAACATGTGGACGGATCGCATCGCGACCGTGCAGTGCGATCTGCGCGATCATCGCGACGGCCACCTGCCGGTCGAGGGCAAGATCGACCTGGTGTTGCACCTGGCCGCGCACGCCAAGGTATTCGAGCTGGTCGAGGAACCGTGCCGCGCGATGCACAACGTCGACACGCTGTTCGCGGCCCTGGAATTCGCGCGGCTCAGCGGCAACGTACCGTTCATCTTCGGCAGCTCGCGTGAGGTCTACGGCGACATCCACCAGCACGTGACGGATGAGGCCCAGGCGGACTTCGTGGTCGCGGAAAGCCCGTACAGCGCGTCGAAGATTGCCGGCGAGGCGTTCATCTACTCTTACGCGCAATGCTACGGCCTGCCGCACCTGGTGTTCCGCTTCAGCAATGTCTACGGGCGCTATGACTGCGACATCGCGCGCATGGAACGCGTGATTCCGCTGTTCATCCGGCGTATCGCGGAAGGCGAACCGATTGTGGTCTTCGGCCGTGAGAAGGTGCTTGATTTCACGTACGTTGATGACTGCGCGCGCGGCGTGCTGGCGGGCATCGACGCACTGCACAAAGGCCGGATTACGCGCGAGACGATCAACTTGGCCTGCGGCCAGGGCTCGACACTGGTCGACCTTGTCAACCTGATCGGGTTGTCGCTGCAGAAAGAGCCCAACGTGCGTTACGAGCCGTCGCGCGCCGGCGAGGTGACGCGTTACGTCGCTGACATCGCCAAGGCCCGCGAACTGCTGCGCTACGAGCCCCAGACCCCGCTGACTGCCGGCGTGCCGCTTTCAGTCAAGTGGCAACTCGCGACGGGCCATCTCAAGGTCTAACGTGGGCAGCGTCTTGAGAACGCGATGATCAGGCCGCGACCTAAGTCCGAGCGCTGGACGCGTCTGCTGACGCCTTTGTCCGGTGCGTACGCCGGCATCATGCGCATGCGCAATCGGCGATACGCCGGCGGGGGCGGGGTGACGCGCGTCGCGGTCCCCGTCATCAGCATCGGCAACATCACCGTGGGGGGAACCGGCAAGACACCGACGGTCATCGAAGTGGTGCGGCACCTGCGCGAGTGGGGGCGGCGACCGGTGATTCTGACACGCGGCTACGGCGCGCGCACCGGCGAGACGGCGGATGAGGTGCTCGAATTCCACGATGCCGTGGCGGACGTACCGGTCGTCGTGAATCCCGATCGCGTGGCAGGCGCGGCCATGGCCCAGGAGAAGTACGGCGCCGATTGCCTCGTGCTGGATGACGGTTTTCAGCATCGCCGACTGGCACGTGATCTCGAAATCGTGATGGTTGACGCGCTCGACCCGTGGGGCGGCCGGTTGGTGCTGCCGGCGGGGAGATTGCGCGAGCCGTTGGAGGGGCTCGCGCGGGCTCATTTGTGCGTCATAACGCGGACGAACCAGGTGGATGCGGCGTGCGCCGACGAGATTGAGGCGGAGTTGCGGCGGCATGCACCGCAGGCGCCGGTGGTGCGCAGTATCGTCGCGCCCGAGCAACTCGTGCATTTGGACGGCCGGCAGGCGGAGCTTGCGACGCTGGCGGGGTTGCGCGTGCAGCCGGTGTGCGGCCTGGGCAATCCGGGCACGTTCGGGCGGCTCCTGGAGCCGCTGGCCGGGTGCGTGCGGACGGTGCTCGCTTTTGGCGATCATCATCGCTATACGCGGCGTGACGCGGATATCATCGCGGAGGCCGCGCGGCTGCGCGGCGTGGATCTGGTGGTGACAACGCGCAAGGATTGGGGCAAACTAGCACGCGTGTGGCCCAGCGACGCCGGCGCGTTGCCGCTGGCACGTGTGGATATTCGCGTGCGGATTGTGGACGAAGGCGGCCACTTTGAGGCGGCGTTGCGGCGGACAGTGAGCATAGCAGCCTGTTGAAGAAGGCGACTCACTGTTGTGGCTCCGGCTTCCAGCCGGTGGACACACGGGCTGGAAGCCCGTGCCACATGTTCTTCAACAGGCCGCTTGGCAAGGAGAGAGAGGTCGTGAGCAGCATGCGGAAGCAACCGGCGGTCCAGCCGTTGGACTGGTCGCGCATCCGGCTGAAGTCGCGCGAGCAGCGATCCCACAAGGTTGGGACGGCGGCGTTGGCGCAGCCGGCGGCAGCGGGCGCGACGTTCGCGGAATGGCTTGCGGGCCTGCCGGCGTTTCTGGGGGTTAACGAACTGCGCGCGATCGTGGATGCGGTGGTGGCGGCGCGGCAAGCCGGGCGGCCGGTCGTGTTCGCATATGGCGGACATGTGATCAAGACCGGCTGCACGCCGCTGGTCGTTGATCTGATCGAGCGTGGCATCGTGACGGCGGTGGCGACGAACGGCTCGGGGGCGATCCATGACCTGGAACTGGCCGAGACCGGCGCGACCAGCGAGGAGGTCGCCGACACGATCCGCGACGGCAGCTTCGGCATGGTGCATGAAACGTGCGAGCGGATGAACGCCGCCGCCGAGCGGGGCAGTGACGGCCGCGGGCTGGGGCGGGCGCTCGGCGAACTGCTCGACGCGGCTGAGGCACCGTATCGGCAGCACAGCATCATGGTGGCGGCCGCGCGGGCGGGCATACCGGCGACCGTGCATGTCGCGGTGGGAACCGACACCGTGCACATGCACCCGGCGGCGGATGGCGCGGCGATCGGGGCGGCGAGCATGGCCGATTTTCGTACGCTCTGCGCCGTGGTGGCGGATCTTGGGGCGGCGGAAAGCGGCGCGGCGGGCGGCGTGTGGCTGAACTGCGGCTCGGCCGTCGTTATGCCGGAGGTGTTTCTCAAGGCGGTTTCCGTGGCGCGCAACCTTGGCCATCCGCTGGACGGGATGCACACGGCCAACCTGGACATGCTCCAGCATTACCGACCCGTGCAGAATGTGCTGAAGCGTCCGGTCGCACCGGGCCACGGGCACGCGATCATCGGGCAGCACGAGATCCTGCTGCCGCTGCTACGACAGGCGGTGATCGAGCGTTTGCCGGCCGCGTTGTGAAGCCGGCGGCGATCACACAGACAGGAGCGAACGATCATGTCCGCCGATCAGACCCAGGATGATGCCGCACACTTGCCGCAGGCGCCGGCCACGCCCGCCGAGTTGATCGCCGGCGCGGATGAGGCGTTGAACCGCATCGAGCGTCGCTTGTGTGAGATCCGCGTTCTGCTGGATCAGGAGCATCGGCAGGAACAGCATCGCGAGTTGCCCGTGACACGACTGCTGGGGGCGGTCCTGCAGGCGTTCGTTGTCGGTCTGCTGGCCTGGGCCTGCTCTGATTGGGTTTTTCAGACGGCAAGCGACCGGATTCTTGTTAAACTGGCGTTTGCCGCCGTGCTGCAATTGACGGCACTATCGGCTTATGTTCTGATGCCGAGAGATCGGTAAACGACGTTTCTGAACGGCAGAGGGGTAACTGATGTCACAGGTGCAGGGGGGCATTGCCGCCAGATGCAAATGCGGTGCGCGGCTGCGTCTGCCCGAGAACGCGGCGGGCCGCGAGTTCACATGCCCGAAATGCAAGGCACGTCTGCGCATACCGTCAGCAGCCAAACCGCCAGTCAGCGAATCCAGCCGTGGCACAGCGGAGAAGATAAAAGTGCGCTGTGACTGCGGTGCCAAGTTGGCCTTTCCGGCATCGGTGATCGGGCGGCGGGCTAAGTGTCCGAAGTGCGGCGCGGTTGTGATGGTCGCGACTGAGCAATCGGAAGCCGTCGATGACGGGTTCTCGGCGTTGGATGCGCTGGCTGAGGCTGAGGCTTCGGCGCCCAGCATGGAGCGGGCGAGGCCGATAGCGACTGGTGATCTTCCGTTGCATCTTGCCCCGGCCGAGCCCAAGGAACCGCGCCACCAGCGGCTGGACCAAGTGGAGGAAAGCGGTCCGCCAGTGGTTTGCCCATCGTGCCAGCGGTCGTTGCGGCCGGGCTCGAGGATCTGCGTGCAGTGCGGGATCAACATCAAGACCGGTCGGCCGCTGCTGATGACGGACGAGGAGAGCGTTGACCGGGCGTACACGTATGCCGAGGCGACCATCCCGGCGATCAGTTGGCTGATCTGGCTCGGGATCTACCCGATCGCGTCCGAGGCATTCGGGATGGCGAAGCCGCACGTGGTGCGCGCCATCGCCATCCTGACGACGGTTGTGAGCCTGTTCGTACTGGGGGCCTGGTGGTTTGGGCCCGAAGGCGAGGACGCGTACGCGAGCCTGATGCTCTGGTGCGGTAGCCGAGCGGGGACTGTGGAGTACGTAGCGCGCGAGTGCGCGGCCGAAGGGGAGCCGCTT
>JAFGRR010000563.1 GCA_016935035.1 Phycisphaerae bacterium
AACGGCGCGGAGACCACGCGCTGGAAGGCCTGTCCCGACTCGCCGACAAACGTCTGCAGCACCTGCTTGGATGCGTGATAGATGGTCTTGACCAGGGGGACGCGTCCTACGACGGCCTCGGCGGCGCGCACAATCCGCCGTCCGACGATGTTCGTGGTGACCACGCCCAGTGCGTAGATAACCCCGATCGTCAGCATGGCCGAGATGCCGCCGAGCATCCAGCGAACCGCAGTCGGCAGGGCCCCGATGCCGTTGGCGGCGACCGCTTCCACGGGCACGCCGACGCCTTCGAGATAGCGCGCCGTCCACGGGCTGGTGAGGAGCCCCTCAATGATCCAGAGCGAGGCATCGCGCATCACGCCGAAAACGAACCCGACCAGCAAGACACTGATCCAGATCGGCACAACCAGAACCAAGCCAGCCATCAGGCGGTTCCGCAGGCGTGTCTTGATCCCCGGCGCGCCACGGCCGGCCACCGACTCTCCTACCGCTTGTAAGGCATGATCCATGTGCCGGTCCCTGCTCGCGCTTGCGTGTTATGCGACCCATCCCAGGATCACGATTCCCGCCACCAGCAGCAACACGAACGCAAGTGACAAAATGTCGAAGTAACTCTCGATGAAGTTGCGCAAGGGGCGTCCGAACAGCCGCAGCAGGCCTGCCACGAGAAAGAACCGCGCGCCGCGTCCAGCCAGCGAAACAGCTGTGAATCCGAAGAGGTTCATGTCGAACGCCCCCGACGCGATCGTAAACACCTTGTATGGAATCGGCGTGAACGCTGCCGTGAACACCACCCAGTAGTCGTACCGCGCATAGAGAACGCTGACTCGCTCATAGTACGCCTCGGCATGGTAAAGGTGGATGATCGAACGCCCAACGGTCTCCATCAGGCCAACGCCGATCCAGTAGCCCGCGATGCCACCTAGCACGCTGCCCATCGTGCACAGCAGCGCCAGCCACCACCAGCGACGCCGCGCGCCAAGCACCAGCGCGATCAACAAGACATCCGGCGGCACCGGGAAGAAGCTGGACTCGGCGAACGCGAGCAAAAACACCGCGCCGGCCCCGTACGGCGTCTCGGCCCAGTGCAGCACCCAGTCGTACGCTCGGCGATGCAGTGACCTGCGCCCTGTCACCGTGATTCCGGCGACAGGAGTCCGGACAGGCTCCATGTAGATCCTCAGTGTGCCAATGGGGCAGGGGACGCCGGCGCGTAGCGCGTTGATTGGGCGCGTGCGATCAGGCGGCCGGGCGTAGCTCGTGGCTGACAGTCAGCTCACCGGGCTGGAAGTCGAGCGTCACGGGCTTGCTCGGCTCGGCACCATACCAGTCGAACGCCAAGCGTCGCCACCAGCCGAGCGAACGGCGCCAGCGTTCGATGGCCGCGCGCAGTTTCCCTACGTACGCGACCTGCTCCTGGTTGACCTCCTTCAGCAGCGCCACGCAGCCGGAGACGTTCCTTGCCAGCAGCAACGCCGTGGCGTAGTTGAGCCTGACCGTTACGGAAAGGCCTTGCTTCAAGGCGAATCCGCCCTCGTTGATGCACAGGCCGCGGTAGACCGCGAGCGCCTTGTCGAACTCGCCGGCCCTCATAAGGGCCACGCCGTAAGCGTTGCCGGTTGCCGCCGAACCCGTTCCGTACTTCCTCACCAGCTCGACAGCTTCCTTGGCCTTGCCGCCATCCAGCAGTTTCTGAACCAAGGCCAGCACGTCGCTGACCTTTTCGGGGTTTCGATGCATGATATTCGCGTCCTTGCGCGTCGATATCGTGCCGCACCGTCTGCACGGCCGGCCGACAGACGCGTCGTTTGTCCGGGGAAGCGGCGCGCAGCACCGCCCTACATTGTTATCACACCAGGAAGTTCTTTGGGGACAGCTAGAAGTGTGCTTCCCGATCAGACAAGCAGGCGGCACAGAAAAGCGCAACTGGTGCGGCTGGTATGGATGACTTGACGCGGAACACAGCTTTCTACCATGCACAGGTCGGTGGGCGTGAATCCCGCCGGCACTACCGCTACACCTGTCCCAGTGCGTTCCCCCTTGGCCGAGGTCTTGCGCTCGGTGAGCACAACGGTAATGGTGGCGGCGTTGTCGCCCGGCGCGGCCAGCATCGGCACGCCCCGGTCTGGGGTAGCACAGCGCGCATCGGTGGCAATCGCTGACCAAGGCAGGGCCGCCACCAGGGTCAGAACACGCGCAACAAGTAAGTGACAAGGACGGGACATTCACGCACCTCGATTGTCTATTATACACTACAATCGGCCGGCGGAAGGTCCCAAGGGCATTTGCGGTCGGCAGTATAAAAAATCCAGATCCTTCTACCGCGACACCGGCCGGAATCTGGTGTATACTTATCCGATCAGAGGAGCGGTGGGTGTCTGCCCGTGGAGCGTGGACCCGGCTGCTTTTCACACCCCTCCCGATAGTCCTCCCCAGGATCGTAAACGGCGCACGTTGATCCTCGTCCGCTAGTCGGCGTTTGATCAGCACGCTTTTTCTGCAACTCCGCTGCTGACAGCGGTGCGGGAGAGCGTGCACGAGTGCTTTTTAGGCGTGACCCCATGCGTGACACCG
The DNA here is from genome assembly GCA_016935035.1 of Phycisphaerae bacterium. GTDB lineage: Bacteria > Planctomycetota > Phycisphaerae > UBA1845 > Fen-1342 > JAFGRR01. Next base: position 2,575 of record JAFGRR010000563.1, read on the forward strand.
CAGAGAGAACGTACGCACACCGCAACTTGCGCTGCCGCACGAGCTTATGTCACATGCGGCACGGTGCCGCGGTGTTGCGTCGCATGAGGGCCGGTCGCGCCGGTGCTGAATCAATGCAGTCGACGCCATCGCGAATTGGACGCGCACGCTGCCCTCGGTGGGCGGCTGCGGAAACAGTCCACGCGGATGGCGATACTGGTTTGGAGATCAAGTGATGTTGAAACACTCTCTGGTGCGGCGCTGGCTGCCTGTAGCCACGATTGTCGTGCTGGCGGGCTGGACAGGACTGAGCCTGGCACAAGACAAGAAGCCGACGCCCGCGGAACCAAAGGCGAAGAACGTCGTCGATGTCGCCAAGGACACCCACAGCTTGAAGACATTCTGCAAGCTGGTGGACGCCGCCGGGCTTGCCGAAACACTGAAGGGCAAGGGGCCGTACACCGTCTTCGCCCCCACGGAAGAGGCCTTCAAGACCATGGGCAAGGAAGTTGACAACCTCCTGAAGCCGGAGAACAAGGCCAAGCTCGAACGCCTGCTCAAGAACCACATCGTTGAAGGCCAGAAGACCGCCGCCGACGTTAAGGCCATGAAGTCAGTGAAGACGCTGGCCGGCTGCGAACTGGAGATCACAGTCGAGGAAGAAGCCGTCATGGTGGGTGCCGCGAAAGTCACCAAGGCTGACATGAGCGCTAGCAACGGAGTAATCCACCTGGTCGACGCGGTCTTGACGCCGGTTGAGAAGGTCGAAGTAGAGCCGTAACGCCCGTACTGGCGTTGGGTCTGGCCGCGACCGGGAGCCGCGTGGGCTGGACGCCGCGCCACAATCGGACGCGATCACTTGCGGGCGCGAACGGCGCCCACGCGGGCGCTCCCGCCTGACAACAGGACATTACCTTGGAACAGTCCGCGTCGTACGCGGCATGGATAGATTGCCTAAATTGGTGTAACGAACAGGAGATTTACAGATGAGCACGAAGCCTGAGAAGTGTCAGCCCCAGAAGCCAGCCAATCCGACTCAGCCGGCAAAGCCTCCGGCTACTCCCAACCCGAAGCCCGGGATAGCCAAGCCAACCATGCCACCGAAGAAGTAGTCGCTCGACTGATGTTCGGAAGTACATAGGCGGAACGGGCTCAACGCCGCTCCGCCTCATGAATGACCGGCCGGCACGGCGACCGTTGTCATATGGTCAGGTTGACTGCGCCACGGCCGTGACACGCATAGCGCCTGTCCTGGGGCTGGCGAGGGTGTTGCGTATGCAATACCCTCGCCACACCCTCGGACAGGCTCAGCTTTTTGCGCTGGCAGCACGCCGCAGTAGCTACTCCGCGCGCACCTCGAATACTAGACTTGTTCCGGTCGGATGAAAGTCCAACACCTCCCCGTGCACCGTTGCGTCAGCCATTGTCGTAAGCGCCTCAGGGGCTATGTCGGCAGGGCGCGGCCTGCGCAGATGCAGACACAGCTCGTTCGGCAATCGCGCACCGCTCGTCGATACGAGACCGCGAATCGTGCCATCCGCCGCCACTTCGATGTCGTATGACACCGGTCCCCAGGTCGTGGGCGCGTTATCAACCCGCAGACGCTGCCCTGGCGCTAGCCAGGCACGCGGCACGCCGCGTGCGATGACCAAGGTGCCGTCCACCTCGTCGATCAGCATCATGCGCAGCAGCCGCAGTTGTTGCGTGCCCGAATACAGGTGTGGCGTGGTCGGCGTCGAGACGCCGGTCGTGATCTGCGTTGCCTCGACGCCGCAATACGTTTCGCGGCCCATGCCATACGCCAGCGAACCGTAGAAACCGAGCAGCACGCGGTCAATCTCGCCGCGCGCCAGGCAATTCAGCCAGTAGCCGTACGTATAGGCGTGGTTGATGCCCTCGTCGTACTCGCACATGCCGAGGATCAGGCCGCCCTGCGTTTCGAGCGCGTCGGTCAGTAGACGCGTAAGACGCCCCTCCGGTAACAGCAGTTCGCTTTCGAGCAACATACAGGCAACGAGCGCGTAGTAGCCACCGGCGTGGTAGTTCGTGTCGCGCAGAATGCGGTGCGTGTCGGGTTCGAGCGGCAGCAGCCGTACACCCTGGCGTTCAAACGTCGCCGCGTTCATCGAGGCCAGAATGTCGCGTTCATACAGCGCGGCGGCCTCCGCGGCGTGCTCCGCTTCGCTGGACATACCCGCCGCCCGAAACGCCGACTCCGCGTGTCGCAGGCCCACACAACAGTACGCGTTGGCGTAGTAGTTGAACGTTTCGCCCTGGTAGTCGGCGTATGGCGCATATCGGATCAGGCCACGCGTCGTCGCCGGCCGCTCGGTTTCCGCCAACGCCGTCGCTCGTTGCTTCACCACCCATTCGCACATGCGCGTCAACCGCGGTGCGACACGCCGGAACCACGCGTCATCGTGCGTCAGGCGATAGTGCTCGGCAATCGCCAGCATCATCGCGCCGTGGTCGGGCAAGCCGTAGCGGATCGCGAATAGCCCGTCGTCGCCCACCCGCAATAGCAGCGAGTCGATATAGCGCCGCGACGCTTCATGGTGGCCCCACAGATCCAGCGCATGGCAGTACAGCAGGGCGCTGTAACCGAAGACCTCTTCGTAGAAGCCGGCCCCATCATGCGGCTCGTAGTTCTCGCCGATCTTGTCGACGTCGATGGCATTGTAGGCCAGCCAGGCACGCCAGGCGTTGTTGACACGTGGCTCGGGCGTCTCGACCTGCATGCCGCTCGCCGCCAGCCTCTCCCAGCCGGCCCGCGTTTCCGCCAAACGGGCGTCGAACTCCGACGCTGACACCCATTCCGCCGCTCCGCCGTTCAGTGGCGATGGGATCTTCGCATACAACTCGCCAGACTGCCGGGCCGCGATGTCCAGCGTCGCCGACAATTCGGGCGCCGCGTCCGCCGGCCGCTCGAAACGCAGACGCACGGGCACCGCCAGGTTGTCGTCGCCCTGGTTTTCCACACGCAGGCGTATCCATGCGGACAACGGCTGATCCGGGTCAAATCCCTCGGAGTGCCCAAACACGGCCTGCTCGCACGCCAGCACGCCCTCCCGCCACTCGGCAATCACGACCGGCAGCCAACCGTCGAGCAGGCGTTTGCGGCAACCATCGGTGCCGAAACGCGCCGGCGGCGATCCGATTTCGAAATAGGTGGCGGTGCCGGTCTGTTCCCACAGATCACCATCAGCCGCCAATTGCACGGAGCCGTCGTGCTCAACCCCCACCTCGTAGCGATGCTCTGCGACGCCGACGGCCTCGCGCGGTTGCTGCAACGGCGGAAAGAGCCGCGCCACGCGTTCGAAATCGGGCTCACCCGCCGCCAGGATGGCCGTGCCGTGCGGATCGCAGAGCTGCTGGGCCTGCGCGCGGCGTTCGTCGTCGGATATGCGGCGACGTTCGGGCGATGTCGGCACGACGACGAGATTGCGAACGCGCGACGTGGCCTCCGCGCCGGGCTCGCCGTAGTCGCCATCGAGGTCCGGTTGCGACGCATCCAACCCAAAACCCTTGCCCAGAACCAGCAGTTTCGGCGGCCCGACCAGCGCCGACGGCCGCGCGACAAAGTGCTCGGTGATCCAGGCACCGTCAGGGGCGCTGGCCAGAATGCGGATGCCATCCTCGGCCAGTTCAATGCCCGCGCCATGCCAGCCGGAGATTCCACAGATACTCAGGTCGTACTCATCGCGCTGGCCGCCTGACGTGATACAGGCGTAATAGCGGCCGCGCTTGCGCGGAATAACGCCCACCTGCACCCAATCGCCCGGTCCCCAGTACAGAAACAACGACGTCGCCCAACTGATCCCGTTGCCTGGCTCGATCTCACAAGTCACGCGCACCAGGTCGCGCTCCAGCAGTCGCTGAATGTGGGCAAACGTATTCTCGGCCGCCGTGATGACAAGCCCTTCTCGACTCGCCACGACCCGATTGCCCGGCGACCCATCGACCACCCAACCGTGGTCAAGATGCTCCCCAATCAGCGAATCATCGTACATGCCTTCACGAGCGGCAGGATCGCCGCCGAAACCCGAGATAACCATAATGCACATCACTCCGCCAAACGCGAGCATAGTCGCTCCTCGCAGACAACAGGACACGCCTCGTTGACGAGGACTCGCTCTCCCGAGCACGCGATGATACGCACGCCCGACGCGTGGCGGCAATGGCCTCGGCCGACGAGACGGCGGCCGCTACATGGCCAACTCGCTTCCACTCGGGTTTTGAATATGCCCGCTCGCCGCCGCTCGGGCTCTGATGGTGTGCCTGCGCTGCCGCTCAACTCGGATGGGGCATCCGTTGTCCCGGGGAGAATGACAACGCCGCGCCCCTTGTGCAGGGCCGCGGCGTTGGGGGAGTCGCTGGTTTGTCGCGTGCCGAAGTTCACGGCGGTGGCGGTTTGACAGTACCGCGGGGGCGCTTCGGCATTCTACGTCGGCCACGGGGGGCCGACGCTACAGGTGCGGCGACCCGAAGGTACAGTGGCCGATACTGCGGACGTTATGCCAAGTTCATCGTCATGAGGAAGATGGCGTTCTTCTCGGTCTTCTCCAGCCGGCCACGCAGCAACTCGACGGACTCGACCGGGTTCATGTCGCTCAGCACGCGGCGGAGCAGGTAGACCTTTTCGAGCTCCTTCGGGTCCAGCAGCAGTTCTTCCTTACGCGTGCCCGAGGCGGAGATGTTGATCGCCGGCCAGACACGCTTGTCGACCAGGCGGCGGTCGAGGGCCAGTTCGCTATTACCGGTACCCTTGAATTCCTCGAAGATGACTTCGTCCATTTTCGAGCCGGTGTCCACGAGGGCCGTGCCGATGATGGTCAGGCTGCCGCCCTCCTCGAT
>JAFGRR010000564.1 GCA_016935035.1 Phycisphaerae bacterium
AGAGCCGCGTGGACGCCCTTTCTTAACGACTGATTATCCGTGAACAAGTATCCCCCCAGCACCAGCACCTGCGGATCGTACGCACCCACGGCCATCGCCGCCCCCATCGCAAGATAGCTCGTCACCTGCGATAGCAGTCTGGCAAGCGGACTCCTGGCGCCGCGCGGACGATGCTTGAAGGCCAGACGCACGATCTCCTCCGCCTCATGGCGACCTGAACCGCGCAGGTAGTCGCGCAATGGTGCCGGCAAATCGCGGCGGGGCAGCTTTCGGATTGCCGCCGCGATCGCCGGCCCGGAGGAAACAGCTTCGAGACACCCGTGATTGCCGCACGCGCACTTGGCCCCCCCGGGCGCGACGACAACATGTCCAATCTCACCGGCCCGTTCCGTGGCTCCGGTCAGAGCCTGGCCGCGATGCACGAAGCGGGCGCTGATACCACGACCGGCGTGAAAATACACCAGGCTCTCGACGTTCCGGCCGGCTCCGAGCAAGGCCTCAGCCGCCGCGTGCATAACCGACGAACCACCCTGGACCAGAACATCGCAGCCGTAGCGCTCCGCCAGTAACCCCCGCAGCGGGACGGCGTGCCACCCCAACGCGGCACTCGTCACGACCACGCCGTGTTCGTCCACGGGGCTGTTGATGCCGGCCCAGATGCCCAGGAGTTGTCCCGGCTGAAAATCGTAGCGTGACATCAGCCCACGCAGATTTAGGTCGATTTGATCCATCACGCCCGACGTCGTGTGGTCGCGACTGAGGCGGGCACTGGCGTGCTCCAGCAGCGTGCCGTCCGCCGCCACCAGGGCACAGTGCAGGTCCTTGGCGGCCACGTCGACGCCGGCGAAGCACCCGACTGTGCGATTGACCGCCAGCAAGATGGCCGGCCGCCCGCGACCGTTGGTCATTTGTCCGACGCGCGCCAGCCATTCCGACGACAGCAGCCGCTTGACGGCGCCGTTGACGGTCGAGGGCTGCCGCCCCATGTGGGTGGCCAGCTTGTGCTGCGGAGTCGCTCCCAGACGGTGGACCACCTGGAGCACCCCCCAATCTGTCGGGCTGACGCGGGATAGTGGCATTTTATCCGAATCCGAATATATTCACGTGGCTTCAAATCCAACAATAACGACCCCAAGCAGAGGTTTCAACGGAAGGCGATTGATTTTCTTCGGAATCCGTATTAAATTGGCGGGTGGTAGTATCGGATATGCCAACTCAACAACGGCGGGCCCCGCCGGGTCCACGCCATGGATGACATAGGTTACTGGGAGCATCACATCTATGGAAATCATCATTGCGGATACCTATGAGAAGCTAAGCGCGCTCGGCGCTGACATCATTCAACGCCAACTCCTGCGCAAACCGAGCAGCGTGCTCGGGCTCGCCACCGGCTCGACTCCGGTCGGGCTCTACCAGGAATTGGTGAAACGCCATCGCGAGCACGGGCTCGACTTCTCAAAGGTGACGACGTTCAACCTCGACGAATACCTCGACCTGTCACCGTCACATCCGCAGAGCTACCGCTATTTCATGGATCATAACCTCTTCAACCACATCAACGTGGACGCGCAGAACATCCACGTGCCATACGGACACACCGAAGAGGTCGACGAGTTCTGCGACTGGTACGAGGAAGAGATACGTCGCGCCGGCGGCATCGACATCCAGTTGCTCGGCATCGGCGCCGACGGTCACATCGCTTTCAACGAACCGGGCTCTTCGCTCGGCTCGCGCACAAGACTGAAAACCCTCACGAAACAGACCATCGACGACAACGCCCGCTTCTTCGACAAGAACGAAGAGGTTCCGCGTTTCGCGATCACAATGGGCGTCGGCACGATTCTCGAGGCCAAGGAGATTCTCCTGGTGGCCAACGGCGCAAAGAAGGCCGCTATTGTCGCCGAGGCCATCGAGGGCCCCATCACCGCCCAGGTCTCGGCCAGCGCCCTCCAGATGCATCGGCACGTCACCGTCATCGTAGATGCCGAGGCCGGCGCCATGCTGAAGCGGGCCGATTACTACAAGTGGGTATTCGAAGAGAAGAAACGCCTTGTTCCAAGACTGGTCGGCAAGGTTACCTGATCAAACGCTTGGCGGCGCAGGCAGGTGTGGTGCGAGATGCTCGGCCAACAATGCATAGCCAGGGTCGTTGAGGTGCAGCCCGTCCGTCGTAAGACCGTCGGGCAGCGCCCCGCGCGCATCGGCCAGCACACTGTGCATGTCCAGATGCACGCAGCCCTGCTCCCGGGCCACCTCCACAATGCGTGCGTTCAGTCGCGGAATCCATCGGTTCAACTCCGCGTATCGCCCGGCCGTCGGCAACTCGTTAACAATCAACATGTCCGTGTCGGCGGCGCCGGAACGAATCGCCGCGATCACGCGGTTATACGCGTCGAAGATCTCCTCCAGCGACGGCTCGCCGGTGCGCCACAGTTCGCCCAGGTCGTTGACACCGTTGTTGAACACGATGAACGACGGCTGCACGTCAAAGACCGATATGTCGAGCCGACGCATAATGCCGCGCTCGCCGATGCCCAGCCGGTCCGACGCAATCGCGCGGTTCACGAACCGATACGCCGGCAGAAAGCAGTCCGTCTCGAACCACTCGAAGTGCGACGAGCCGACCA
>JAFGRR010000565.1 GCA_016935035.1 Phycisphaerae bacterium
GGCACTTGGCCATGACGTCATCGTATATCCCGATGCGGAGGAGTACATCGGACGGTGTCTGTTCCAGAATCACATGGCAACCGTGGTCGCCGAGATGCGTCGCGGCCCCGCCAAGCACCCGTTGCGGACAGGGCTTCTGAAGGCGGACCTGCTGCCGTACCAGTTGGACGGGATCGCCTTCGCGGCAGGTGCCGGTCGCGCGATCCTGGCCGACGACATGGGGCTGGGCAAGACGATCCAGGGCATCGGCGTTGCCGAGTTACTGCGCCGCGAGGCCGGCATCCAGCGAGTGCTGGTGGTGTGTCCGGCATCGCTTAAGTCGCAGTGGCGCAGTGAAATCCGCCGCTTCTCGGATCGTGATTGCCAACTCATCCTTGGAAGTGCCGCCGAGCGTGTCGAGCAGTACAACAACGGCTGCTTCTTCACGATCTGCAACTACGAACAGGTTCTGCGCGACATCCTGACGGTCGAGCGAGCACCGTGGGACCTGATCATTCTCGACGAAGGTCAGCGCATCAAGAACTGGGAAGCCAAGACGAGCCGCGTCATCAAGGGGTTGCGATCGCGTTTCGCGCTTGTGCTTTCCGGCACCCCGCTGGAGAACCGGCTGGACGAGCTGTTCTCGGTAGTGGAGTTCATCGACGATCACCGGTTGGGGCCCGCGTTTCGCTTCTTCAATCATCACCGCGTGGTGGACGAGAAGGGCAAGGTACTTGGATATAAGAACCTCGCCGATCTGCGCGAGCAACTCGCGCCGGTGTTGCTGCGCCGGACTCGGGCGTCGGTGATGCGCGACTTGCCGCCGCGCTCGACGGAGATCGTTCGCATTGCGCCGACCGACGAGCAAGCGGCGCTACACGGGGCGAACCTGAGGATAGTGAGCTCGATCGTCAGGAAGCAGTATATCAGCGAAATGGACCTGCTGCGTCTGCGCAAGGCGCTGCTGATGTGCCGCATGGCCGCCGACAGCACATACCTGGTGGACAAGCAGAAGCCGGGCTACTCGAGTAAACTCGGCGCGCTCGACGACCTGCTGGAGGTGTTGCTGGCAGAGGAGGACCGCAAGATCGTGCTGTTCTCGGAGTGGACCACAATGCTCAGCCTGGTCGAGCCGCTGATCAAGAAGCATGGCGCCGACTACGTGCGGCTTGACGGTTCCATTCCTCAGAAACGGCGTCAGCCGCTTGTCCAGCGTTTTCAGACAGACGGCGATTGTCGCGTGTTCATTACCACCAACGCCGGCGCAACCGGGCTGAACCTGCAAGCGGCCAACACCGTCATCAATGTGGATCTGCCATGGAATCCCGCCGTACTCGAACAGCGCGTCGCTCGCGCGCATCGCATGGGGCAGAAACGGCCGGTGCAGATATACGTCCTTGTTACTGAAGCCACCATCGAGGAGAACCTGCTGGCAACGCTATCGGCCAAGCATGAGTTGTCGCTCGCGGCGTTGGACGCCGAGTCGGATGTGGACACGCTGGATCTGGTCGGCGGTATCAGCGAACTCAAGAACAGGCTTGAGGTGCTGCTAGGCGCCGTTCCGGACGCGCCTGTCGACGAAAGCGAGAAGACACGCGTCGTCGCGGATGCCGAGCGACAGGCACGGCGTGAGAAGGTGGCGCTGGCCGCCGGTGAATTGCTTGGGGCGGCCTTTGCGTTTGTGGATCAGTTGCTGCCGGCCGGCCATTCCGCCACGGCGGAAGAGTCCGACGGTGGTCAGGCAGCGCATCTGGTCCAGGCGGTGCGGCAGCAGTTGTGTGAATGCACGGAACTGGGCGACGACGAACGTCCACGCCTGACCGTGACACTGCCGGACGCCGCCGCCCTCGATCGTTTGGCTGGCTCGCTGGCACGCCTGCTGACCATCGCACCGGCCGGGAGAGGATGAGAGTCGTCATGCATGAGGCTGATCTCTTCTTGTTGGGCGTCGCTCGTCGTGCCTCGACAGGGTGATTGGCACCCGGTATGATTCTGCTCGCCGTTGAGGTGGGGACGACCAGGCACTGCGGCGTCGGGGAGTTCTCTTTTGTCAAATTGAGGTGGTTTGCTGGGGACCGGCGGCGTGGGGTTTCAACAGGAGATACCAACGTGACCAGGCTATCGCACAAGATGTGGTTGACTGTGGGGCTGCTGTGGGCCTGTGGGCTCGCACCGGCGCAATCCGGCGCGGTAGCGCGCGAGATGCCGCCGGAAGTCGACTTTCGAAGCATCGTGCGGACGGCAAAGGACCGCGTCTTTCCAGCGGTCGTTTTCGTTAAGTGCATTCAGGAGAACCTCGAGGGCGGTAAGCGCGAGTCGAACGAGGTCTCGGGCAGCGGCGTGCTTATATCCGCCGATGGCGAGATGATCACCAACTGGCACGTTGTCGATAAGGCGACCGAAGTGCGCTGCCTGTTGTACGATGGCCGTGCGATGGAAGCGAAGGTGATCGGGTCTGACAAGGACACCGATTTGGCGCTGCTGAAGCTGGGGACTTCGGACGGGGAGTCCATGCCGTACGCGTCGCTTGGCGACTCGACGCAGCTCGTCGAGGGTGACTTTGTGATGGCGATGGGGGCGCCGTGGGGGCTGAGCCGCAGCGTCTCCATCGGCATCATCTCGTGCACGCGGCGTTACCTGCCGGAGAACAGTGAATACAGCCTGTGGCTGCAATCGGACTGTGCCATAAGCCCGGGCAACTCGGGTGGTCCACTGGTAAACACGGCTGGCGAGGTGATCGGCATTACGTCGCGCGGGGCGATGCAAGGCGGCGATATGGGGTTCGCCATACCCAGCGAGACCGTGCGCATCATCACCGACAGTATTCGCGAGCACGGCTTCGTGAACTGGACGTGGTACGGGCTTCAGTTGCAGCCGCTACACGACTTCAACCGCAACATTTACTTCGAGGGCAAAGATGGCGTGATCGTGTCCGGCACCGATCCGGAGAGTCCCGCTCGTCACGCCGGCCTGCTGCC
>JAFGRR010000566.1 GCA_016935035.1 Phycisphaerae bacterium
AGTAGCGTCGGCCCCCTGCGGCCGACGTAGAACGCCGCAAACGCCTTCAAGCGAACCCCTCCAGCGCCGGCCGCACAAATGTGCCACAGCCGCCCTCGGCTGTATCCCTACCCTGCAAGCCGCCGATGCCGCCGGTGCGTTCGAGACTCGCTTGCGCGGCTGTCATACCCGTGCCAACCACTCCCTCACGGTCGCGGCTCGGATCACGCTGCCCGGCCAAGTCGAGGCCCCAGGCGTACGTCCGCATGGCCATCTCCACCGGCGGGACGCTCGTGCCACCATCGATCTCCGCGATCACGCCGCCGACCTGTCCTTTACGGCACGGAGCGTTCTTCGGAAACCGGACGGCCTCGGTTACGCCGTTCGCGGTCCGATCGTCTATCTGCGCATGCAGCGCCATCACTTGGATCCCCGCTCTCAGGTACGCGGGGATTATACCCCCGCAACCGGCCGGCGACATCGGTCACCCAGCCCCGCCGGCGCATCAAAAACCCCTCGTGGCGAGGGGTGGGCCGATTCCGACTCTTGTTGTCGCCGGCCAAAGGTCGGCAATGGGCGATACTGGACTTGAACCAGTGACCTCCTGCATGTCGAGCAGGCGCTCTAGCCAACTGAGCTAATCGCCCGTACGCCCCAAGCGGGGCGAGACTTGCTCATACTGACTTCCGACGGGCTCAGTGTCAAGGGGGTGGCGGGGCTGCCGGGCGTGGGGTGGCGATCGCTCGATTTGGGCGGTCGCACACGCAATCGCTTGGCCATGGCGATCGGCCGTAATCGGAGCCGCCGCGTTGCGGCTCGGCGGCTCTCGAACGGGCATCAGCGGCCTTGCGGGCCATCGAGGCCGACGGTTCCTGGACATTAGATTCGGGGAAAACCCAGGTGCGGTTGTCGCGCGTGCCGTTCATTTCGCAAGATTGTTATGAAGCGGGCGAGCGCGACTACAAGCTGGGTAGCCGAGAGAGTCTTATAACTATGTCTGCATCCGCCGATGACATGGCGAAAACGGCAGCGTTACCGACCGTCAACGCCGGTGCCGTCAGCGCCACACTCCGCGTGGAGGTAGAGGGCGTTGTCGCCGCTGCCACCACGACACTGCCGGTTACACTTATCGGTAGCCGGCGCGACTGCCATCTCTCCATCTCCCACCCCGACGTTTCCAAGGTCCATTGCGTTATCGTTCACACCGGGCGGGCACTGCTGCTGGTCGATCTGCGCAGCCGCGCCGGCACCTTCGTGAATGACCAGCCGGCGCAACGCGTCGCCCTGCACCCCGGCGACACCGTCCGAGTCGGCAACGTCCCGATCGACGTGGCCTTCGAGAATTGGACCGACGACCTGGCCGCGGCGGCCGAGGCCGCCCTGCTCATAGACCCGCCCATCAAGCTCGACGCCGGCGGTCATGAGATCGAGGTGTCGGTCAACGGCACCGTGATGGGTCGCCGCAACACGTGCGACGTGGTGGTCGATGACACCGACGCGTCGCTGGCGCATGCCTTGCTGTTCACGCTGAACGATCGTCCGGTGCTGGCCGATCTCGGCAGCCGTTCCGGCACCTTCGTCAACGCTCAGCAGGTTGCACTGACCTGGCTCAATCCGGGAGATCGCGTGCGCATGGGACAGTCGGAGTTCGTCGTCCCCGGCGGACCGGCCGTCGTAGTGCCCCAGGCTGTCCCCGCCGAGCAACCGGTCGAGGCGATGGCCACTCCGAACGCCGCGACTGACGGACCACTCGCTGTCGAGCCAATGCCGACGCCAGACGTCACGAGTATGCCGGCCGTGGCGACCGCGATGGCCGCGACTCTGGACGCGGATGACGAAGACCTGCGTGACCTTGACGCCGCCATAGCTGTGTTGCATGGGCAGGTGGCAGCGGCGCAAACCGCGCTCGCGGCGCGCACCGAGCAGCTCGAATCGGAACAGCAGACCCTGCAAGTCCGTGCGGCTGATCTCACGCGGCAGGCGAGCGAACTCGACCAGCGCCGCGAGGAGCTTGCCGGCCAGGAAATCCAGATTACGCAACAGCGAATGGAGATCGCGCAGCAAAGCGCGGCGACGGTGCAACACGCGGCCGAGGTCCAACGGCAATCGCAGGAACTCGAACAGGCGCGCCAAGCGTTGTCCGAGCGCACGAACGAGCTGACCGCTCGCGAGGAGAAGCTGGCCCTGCAGGCCGCCAGCCTGGCGCAACGTGAACAAGAGCTCGCACGACGGGAGGCTAACGAGGCACAGGTGAACCGCAAGATGGAGTACTTCAGAGCGGCGTTGAAACAGGCGTCACGGGCATTCGCCAGTATCACCGAGGAGAGCGACACCACCGGACCACCAATGCACCCTAGCCAAGCAGCCGCCGCGGACGGCACAAACGACCTGCCGGCTCCGTTTGTACAGCAACCGATCTTCCAGTCACCGGCGGCGCCGCCGCAACGGCCGCCGGGTTAGAGTGGGCTCAATCCATACGTGGCGTCCGGCCTCTGTGCCTGCGCGTGTTTGGCGTGCATTGCACGCTTAGCCCTGCAAGTGCGATCCAGAATAGCCGGGGCGTGAGCCGCTGGAAAGCCAGTGATCAGGCTGGCCCCAATGGGGCAAAGATACGCGGGGCACCTGCCCTCGCGTGACGCTGCCCACGTCCCAATACCTAACGGTCTATCCGCCATCAAAGAGCCGCCCGATGAGACATCGGCCGCTGCGCTTTGATTGCATGCGCTCTAGCATCGCACGCAAAGCGCAAGCACATGCCGCCCGAGTTGCAGTTCGGCAGCCCGAGCGGCCGGGTTAGCGCACGCACCCGTTCTCGTTCGAAGGTGTCGGCGATGTGGCGTACCGTGCTTCGGTCACTGTCCTAAGTCGGCGGGCAGGTTGGCGCAGTCGATCAGGACGCCGTTCTCGTAGCACTGACGCTCAACGGTTGTCGCTGCGGTCAGATTGCCGACGAGCCACCCGGCGGCGAAAGACGCACTGTGGCTGGCGAGCAAAATGCTGTCGCAACCAGTCCCGGCCACAAGCAGCACCACCGCCAGCAGCACAACGCCCAGTTTGGAAACACATCCGCGTTTCATCGATTCTCCTTCTCGGTTCATGATGGTGGCTGAACGCACATGCCGCCGGTACAAAGCCGGGGTGTAGTCGGCGAGGGCGGCATCCTGGAGAACACCACCCTCGCGGACGCGAGAGTCAAAGCCGATGGTGATGGCGTTTCATCGCCAGCAGGCCAAACGTCAACAGCAATGGTGTGACCAAGCCGAACATGCCGCAGGCGCCGATCGGCGTCACGGTGTTGACGACCTCCCAGTACTCATCTTCGACATTGACACTGGCGTCGGCCTCGGCGGTTGCCGGCGCGGGCTGTTCGGTGGATGACACTGACGCCTCCAGCGTCACGTCGCCCGAAGTGACCACCCGTAGCACGATCTCGATCTTGAGGTCGGCGGCTGCCTGAACGCTGTCCAACTCAACGGCGATCTGGTCGCCGTCGACATATGCGTCCAGCGGTGCCGCCTGGGCCGACTGCCCCGCGATGAGCCAGGCGCCGAT
>JAFGRR010000567.1 GCA_016935035.1 Phycisphaerae bacterium
AGCAGTCCCAGGCCGAGAAGCAGGAAGGTGGTCGGCTCGGGGATCACGATGATGTCGATCGCAACGCCGGCCAGTTTCTTCTGGATGAAGGTCGTGCCGCTCGGATCAGAGATCGCCATCAGGTTGTTGTCGAGGACGATGTCGAAGTCGGTCCACTCGGGGAAGTCGCCGACGAGATCAATCTGAGTCGTCAGTGTCCAGTTGCCGGAGCCATCCGTGGTGTACGTGACCGACGCCGCGTCATCCTCGAAGCGGAAATTATTCCAGTCATTCAGGAACAAGCCCGCGGTCGCCGAGACCGATCCGCCGCCGAGGATTCCGTAGTCGCCGCGTTCAACGATTTTAACGGTGTTGAACTGGTAGCCGGAGTGCGCGGCAACGTGGAACTCCAGGCGGTCGTCGGTGGTCTGCGCTACGCCGTTTTCGCTCTCAGCCCTGAAAGCCTGCGGTGTAAACGCAAATGCAACATTACTAGCTTGGTCGATTACGGTAGGATCGCCGAATAGCCCCGTGTCACTTCCGCCACCCGAATAGTCGAAAAACGAGGTGGTGCCGGACGGCTGCGTCCATGACACCCAGGCGTTTGCGGAGCCAACTAACGCGAACACCGCGATAGTCAGCGCGACGCCCAGTCTTGCTTGACGGGAAACCATCATTCCTCCTCCTATGCAATTGCAATCAATGCTTCTTTGCCCGATGCATATCCACCTGCGCCAAGCGACAAAGAAATGCGTTCACAGCGCGCAAATGGTGTCACTTCACTTCTTCCTCAATTGCTATGTTAATCCTGGCGTATTATCAGTTCAACCTGGACTTATTCTTTTTTTGATAGCGCTTACACGCAAGCGGATAGGTGAAGGTCTTCGTGATCGCGCACGTGAGCGAGGCCTCAGGCGTGACCGGACTGCCGCAGCAGGAGGGCGCTGGCCCACGTGCTCGGGTCAGCGTTCCAGCCAAAGTCGTCAGTCACCGTAAGATGCTGTACGCCGTGCTGTAAGTCCTTGATCTTGTAGTAGATACCAATTCGCTCGTGCTCGGCGGGGTCCCAACCGTGCAGACAGGCGGCGGGCAGGAAAAGCTCGATCGCGTAACGGCCGCGCTGTCGCTGGACAGCGACCTTGATCTTGCTGGTGTCGACGGCCGGCGGATTCTCGCGCGCCCGGCTCAGGCGATGGCTGGCCACGACCGGGGCGCTTTGGTCCGGGCCGCCGCCCGTCGGCAGCACGTAGAAAAAGTGGCAAAAGCGCGTGCCGCGTCGCAGGTCGCGCGCGTCGCGCGTGTCGACACAGATGCGCAGGCCATCCTGTTTCCACCAATGGGTGGTGTCGGATTGCAGCCGGGCGTGACGCTCGGGGACGTCAAACGCGAGCACCAGCCCGTCCGCGTTCCACGCCGCGTAGACGTCCGCGAAACACTCTTCGTCAAGCTCGGCCAACGACGGCAGCATGTACTTCTGATGCCACTTACTGATATTGCCATCCACCATCGGCAAACGCGGCATATGCAGAATCGGGAACTCAAAATGGAAGAACGCCCGTGTAGGCAGTGCATCGAGCATCAGGATCACCTCTTCGAGGTCTTCTTTTTTTGCTTGGCGGACTTGCGCGGAGGTTTTTTTGGCAACGGGTCAACGCTGGTCCGAACGAACGTCTGGCAGTAGACGTTGGCGGCGGTTTGCACGAACCGCCGGAAACCGGGTGTGTCGATTTCGGCGCGGTCGTGGACATAGATCACGATTGCATCGATGCCGTCCTTTCGCGGGCGGACATCGACACGTGACCAGTCACCGTAGGTTTGCAGGTCTTCGCGTTCGTCCAGCGTCTTGAGGCCGAGCTGGGCGTCGAGCTTGAGCCAGTCGAAGCAGCCGGGGGGAGCGCGGAAGCAGAGTTCGAGCAACCATTCGCCGCCCGTGAGTGCGTGCATGAACCAGACGTCGGAATCGGCGGCTGTGATCTCGACGCTGGCCTGGTTGTTCCAGTTCGTTGGCTCGAATTCACCGGACTGTTGCACAAGTTCCTCGACGAATTCGAGGGCCGCGGGTTCCCAGTGGCGATTCGTGGCGTTGCGACTATCGCGCTGGGCGAGGTGCCAGCGGCGTCCGTCCACTTGCCAGGGAAGTTTGGTTTCCTTGCCGATTTTGCCGAGGCCGGCTTTCTCGATCGCGAGTTCCTGTTCGGCGTGACGTTGAGGGTCGTAGAGTTCGCGCTCGGCGTGAGGGCTGTCGGCGAGGATGGGTGCCAGAGCGGCGGCAGTATGGGATACGGGGTTGCCGGCGTTGGCGCGGGCGGGTTCAGGCGTTCCACGTCGGCCGCGGGGGGCCGACGCTACCAGGGCGGTGCCGTCTATCAGTGCCTCGGGAGTGCCCATGGCGACCAGGTAGCCGCCGGCGGCGCCGGCTTCGGGGCCCAGATCAATGACCCAGTCGGCCGACTTGATGACGTCCAGGTTGTGTTCGACGACCAGCACGGTGTTGCCCAGATCGACCAGCCGCTGGATCACGTCCAACAGCTTGCGCACGTCGTCGAAATGCAGCCCGGTGGTCGGCTCGTCGAGGATGTAGAGCGTCTGGCCAGTGTTGGGCTTGCCGAGCTCGGCGGCGAGCTTGACGCGTTGCGCCTCGCCGCCGGAGAGTGTCGGTGCCGGCTGGCCGAGCTGCACGTAGTCGAGCCCGACGTCGACCAGTGTTTGCAGCATTCGGCGTACTTTGGGTACATTCTTGAATAGCTCGAGCGTTTCACTAACACGCATTTCGAGCACGTCGGCGATGTTCTTGCCCTTGTAGCGGACTTCGAGCGTTTCCGGCGTGTAACGCCGGCCGCCGCAGGTTTCGCACTCGACCCAGACGTCCGGCATGAAATGCATCTCGATGCAGCGTTGCCCGTAGCCCTCGCACGCCTCGCAGCGTCCGCCCGGCCGGTTGAAGCTGAAGCGGTTGGGCCCGTAGCCGCGAACCTTCGCATCCGGCAGCTTGGCGAAGAGGTTGCGGATCCAGTCGAAAGCGCCGGTATAGGTCGCGGGATTGCTCGACGGCGTGCTGCCGATCGGCGACTGATCGACGTTGATGGCCTTGTCGAGATGCTCGATGCCGAGGATGTCGTCGTGCTCGCCGGGCGTCTCGTTGGCGTTGTTCAGATCGCGGGCCAGGGCCGGCCACAGAATGTCGTTGACGAGCGAGCTCTTGCCGCTGCCGGAAACGCCGGTGACGCACGTGAAGCGACCGAGCGGGATCGGTACGTTCAGGTTCTTGAGGTTGTTCTGACGGGCCCCGACGATTGTCAGCCACTGAGGAGCAGAGGGACTAAGGGACGAAGGGCCGGAGGGACGAAGGCTGGCCTTCGTACGCTTGCTGCTCTTGTTTGACCTCTTCGACCAGCGTTTGAGTTCCGCCTCGGTCCATTCGGGAACAGGGCGGCGGTTGGTCGGGACCGGGATGGCGGTGGTGCCGGAGAGGTAGCTGCGCGTCAGGCTGCGGGCGGCGTCCTCAATCGCCTGCTTGCCACGCGGCTGCTTTAGAAAGTCGGCGGGGGCGCCGCTAGCGACGATCTCACCGCCCGCACTGCCGGCCAGCGGGCCGAAGTCGAGCAGTTGGTCGGCGGCGCGAATGACATCGCGATCGTGTTCGACCAACAGCAGCGTGTTGCCGAGCTTGCGGAGCTTGGACAGGGCGCTGACGAGACGCTGTGTGTCGCGTGGGTGCAGTCCGATGGTCGGCTCGTCG
>JAFGRR010000568.1 GCA_016935035.1 Phycisphaerae bacterium
ATCATGGAGCGCCCACTGTGATTGTCGAACCGTCCGGGCTGAAGCCCGGGGCTCTCGTTGTCGCACACTCTTGAGCACGCATTTAGCGGCAACTGGGTACGGGAATGGACAGTTTCCCAGGAGACACTTAGCTGGCTATCCCTCCGTGTGTCCCGGTTTGTCCGCGGCAAGTGTTACCTGCCCAGTCTTCAGGAGATAGGACGATGGCAAGAAACTGCGTAAGCGTGAGACGTATCCTGTTGAGTTTCGTCGCCGTTGGACTGGCAACGACATCTGCCTCGGGAGATGTCGTGCATTTGCAGGAGGATTTCGAGGATGGCGATTTAACGCGGAATCCCGCCTGGCTGTTGGAAAACCCACTAGACTGGACCGTGCAAGCCGACCCGACGGACGCTTCCAACCTCGTGGCGAAGGGTGTTCAGCATCTGGGCCGAAGCTCTTACTTGCGACTCAATCTGCAAGCGAGCATCCCCTGGGAGGCCGTCAGCCTCCAAGCTGACTTTCTGCTGACAGACGCCGCCGAGTTTGGCATGGATCTGGATCTCAATATTCAGAACTCCAGCCAAATCGCTTCGACCAGACTTGGTACGCAAAGTGGCATCGTGCTGAGAACTCCCGCGGAATCGGGGGTGGCGCACGCCATCAGTGGTGACGGGTGGAGCTTGAGCGCATTCGAGTGGTATCGGTTTGTGCTGCGATACGATCAGGAGAGACGGCAATTCATCACGACGATATCGCATCGAGACACCAGCCAGGTCGTCGGCCAACTGGCGTACACACCGCCAACCGCGATCGAGACGATTCCCGAAATCAACCACATCGATGTTGGAGTGGGTATGGCGGCAGAGGGTACGGTGGCGTACGTGGACAACATTCTGCTTCGAACACTCTCCCCGTTCGCCCTGACGGATGTTGACGAGGATGGTGATGTGGATCTCGCGGATTTCGCCGTAATGCAGCGATCGTTCACGGGACCTTCATAGCCAACGTGGTCTATCGGACATCGCGCCGAAGATGTGTCGTGAACTGAGGCATGGCTTAACCAGACCGGCACAAAGCCATGACAGACAAACAGACCGCCACGCCTGGGCCGCCACTAATCCACAGTCCCTTTCGACCTTTCATGCCGGGCGCTCTGGTTTACAGCCGCAACCGGTCATCAACGCCCGCCATGGGATCAGCGTCAGCGTTCGATTTCGACAAGCACGCGCCGCACCCATGCCGGCGTGTCTTCTTGCCAGGCCAGCAGGCAGCGCCGTCGCGTGAAGTAGTACCACGCGAGACCGCCTTGGGCGGCGATGCTGATGACGATGACCAGCGTGTAGAACGAGTAGGTAACGAACGGGGCCCAGGCCGCGAGCTGCTTGTCGATGTCGCCTGTGATACTGGGCACCTGCGCCAGTTGTGATTTGAGCTGCGGTGCCAGCGCTGCCGTCTGCGCCTGCTCGGGCGAAAAGGCCAGCATCTGGTACAGGCAGTAGGCGATAATCAGCGCTAGGAATGCCATCTGGTTGCGGCCGAGGAATGTGGCCGCGCCAGGGTCAGCCTCCCGCAGTCGCCGGGCGCCAACCCACTCCACCGTCCCAATCACAGTGATCCCGACCGTCGTCAAGAAGCTCAGCCACCCTGGAAACAGCAGCGCAACCGGCAGCCCCGACAACCCGATAACCAGGATCGTGATCGCCGACGCGCGCGCTGCCCGCGCCGCCTTCAGCACCGGCTGCCGACCGATCGCCGCCAGCCGCAACTGGTGATAATGCTCCTCACTCAGCGGTGTCTCCCCCGTCGGCACCGCGGGACGGGCAACGACGGGCACTATGCGACCCACCGGCAGATTAAGCGTGGCAGTTGTCATATCGTGGTATCGGCCGGATTCACGGCAAAGTGTGTCAGCACGCGCTTACGCGGATGCTTCATGTGTGCCACGGTTCTTTGAGCCGTGCATTCCTCGGGTACATCAACACCGGGAAACACGGCTCACGGAGTCGTGGCACACGGGGACGCCGGCGCGGCCTACTTCACAAACATGTCCCGCACCCACTGCATCGTCGTCTGCCGGCCGAGGTCGCCGATGGCCTGGGTCAGGGGGATGTCCTTGGGGCAGACTTTGACGCAGTTCTGCGCGTTTCCGCAGTCGGCGACGCCGCCGGGCTCCATGATGGCGTGCAGCCGGTCGTCCTTGTGATAGCCGCCGGTGGGGTGCGAGTTATGCAGCGCGACCTGTCCGAGCGGAGCGGGGCCGATGAAGAGCGAGTCCTGGTGGAACTGCGGGCAGACCTCCATGCAGCAGCCGCACGTCATGCAGCGCGAGAACAGGTAACGCAGCGCCTGTTCCTTGGGCGCGATGAGCGGCGCGTGGCGGTGAATGTCGTGCGTACCGTCCAGCGGCACCCAGGCCTTCACCTTGAGCAGCGCGTCGAACATGCGCTGGCGATCGACCATCAGGTCGCGGATCAGCGGGAACTTGCTCAGCGGCTCCAACACGATCGGCTGCGACAATTCGTCGATCAGCGCCGCGCAAGCCTGCCGCGGCGTGCCGTTGACGATCATCGAGCAGGCGCCGCAGACCTCTTCCATACAGTTCGAGTCCCACACGACGGGCTCGACCTTCTTGCCGGCAGCGTTCACCGGGTGCTCGCGCAGATACATCAGCGCCGAGACGACATTGTGTCCCGACGCGTAGGGCATCTTGAACTCTTCCCAGTACGGCTTGGCATCGGGACCGTCCTGACGCTTGATCTTGAAGCGAATCTCGTTGTTGCCGCTTGCGGCGCTCTGCGTTGCCATTATCTCACCGTTATTGTGTATTCCTGTTCGCCACAGTGCATGCGACGACGAATGAACGTTGCTCACGGCCGCTCAGTTTCAGAATGGGCACGTGCCTGTCTCAAGCGATACCGGATGATACGACACAGGTAGCTGGAAGCGCTTTGACAATGTACCTAGGTACTCGATTACGTCCGGTGGAGCGATCGAGGGTGCCACGATGCGCAAGCGCAGCTTCCCTCGGTTCTTCGCTGTCGGGTAGTAAGCGTATTCTAGGAGTTGGCCGACTGCTTCACGTATCGCGAGTCGTGCATCAGGAGCGGTCTTGATCTCGATAATGTCAGTATCGCCGCCTCTGCGAAGGACTAGGTCAATCCAATCTTCCTCAATGCTGACGCCATCCTCGCCATACTCCGCCACCAACAGGCACCGAAGATGGTCCTGAAGCGCGTTGTGCATCCGCCTTACAGGTGTGTCAGGAATCGCTCGCCTTGTTGTCATGCCCGTAGGCAGCGGCGTCGTTCTTGGAGATCGTCGCGGCGTGTAGAATGCCCCGGGCGTGGAATCCTCCAGTTCGTAGAGGAGGTATCGGTGACGATGGGCGAAGAACTCGCCACGTGGCATCCGTTCCGGGGGCGTCCACATCCGTACTTGATCACGTCTAAACCGAACATTAAATAGCCAGAGTGGATTGCCTTCGGTGATGCCTTCTGTGTCGCCTTCCACCAACTCCACTTGTTTGATCATCTCGTCTAACCAACCACGCTGCCTATAGTGGTCAAGTGCCTTCTGTGCATCTGCTTCTGATAGGACTTCAATGTCCTTCAGATCCGCGACGAACATCCTCGACTGGTCAGGGGTGATTGTGAATAGCAGAAGGTCTATCCTCTGGCCTGCAACTCGCTTGTACGACTTATTAACCGGGACAAGATGAGCATAGTGCTCATCGTTAATCAACCAGGAGAAATTCAACAGCCACTCTTCGTGCCCAAAGCCATACTGAGCCACGTAGCTGTTGCCTTCGAGATGCCGCGCTTCGCCAGTCGGGGCGATCCAGTTTTCGCTATTCCAGCAAATCCGTGATAGGTAGCGTGCCATGGTCAACCCTCGGTGCCGCTCAGTGACTTTCGCAACACCGCGTTATCACCACAGAGCAGGTGCCGAACGCCTTGAACACTATCGATAATCGCGCGGCTTCTCGGGCGGCAGCACCGAGATGTCCACTTCGCCGTAGCTGATTTCGGGGCCGTTGGGCGTATGCATGGCGAAGGTGTGCTTCAGCCACTTGTCGTTGTTGGCCTTCCACTTCTGCTTGTACTCGTCGTATTCGGGGGCGCCCTCGAACTTGCCCTCGGGGATCTTGAGCTCGAATTCGGCCTTGTAGTGCGAGCCGCGGCATTCGTCACGCATGCGGGCACTCTTGGCGATCACCTCGGCCAGCACGATCATGTCCTGCACCTGGCGGGCCCATGATAGCGACTGGTTGGCCCAGCTACGCCTGTCATCAAGCGCGACATTCGCCGCCCGCTGCTTTAACTCACCGAGCGCGGCCAGGGCCTTGTCGAGACCCCTGTTGTCGCGTTCGACGAAGACGTGCTCGCGCATGGTGTTGCCGGCTTCGCGGTGGAGGGCGAAGGCGTTTTCGCCGCCGGTGCGCGAGGCGATGGCCTCGTTCTTCTGCTGTTCGAGCTTCTGCTGGGCGTCGTAGGCGGACTGGGGCAGTTCGGTGTTGCCCTTGGCGACGTTCTTGACGTAGGCCGCCGCCGATTCGCCCGCGATGCGTCCGCTGAACGACGCACTGAGCAGTGAGTTGGCCC
>JAFGRR010000569.1 GCA_016935035.1 Phycisphaerae bacterium
CACCGAGGCCTGACGCTAGAACCTATCCCAAAACAGCGATTCTGATCTGAGCCGCGACCGTGAGGGAGCGGTTGTGCCGTAAAACGAACCGTTTCTCAGTCAACCGCTTCCTTACGGGCACGGCTCGGTTCGGTTTTGGGATAGCTTCTACACTCTTCTTGTGCTAGTCGGCATTGGCCAGCCGGCGCGGACCGGCCGCGATCACCGCGGGCGTGCAGCCGTCCTCGAATTTCTTGAAGTTCTCGATGAAGCCGGCCGCGAGCGCGTCGTACTTCTGCCAGTACTCATCCTTGTCGGCCCAGGTGTTCACCGGGTCGAGCATCTCGGTCGGCACGCTGGGGCATTCGGTCGGCACTTCGAAGCCGAACAGCTTGTCCTTGCGATACTGCACCTTGGCCAGCAGGCCGTCGAGAGCGGCGTTCAGCAGCGTTCGCGTGTGGGCGATGCTGATGCGATTTCCGACGCCGAACGGTCCGCCCGTCCAGCCCGTGTTGATCAGCCAGCACTGCACTTTATGCTTGGCCAGCCGCTCAGCGAGCATCTTGGCGTACACGAACGGGTGATGCACCATGAACGGCGCGCCAAAGCACGCACTGAACGTCGCCTTGGGCGACTTGCCAACACCCAGCTCGGTACCACCGACCTTCGACGTATACCCGCTGATGAAGTGGTACATCGCCTGGTCGGGAGTGAGCCGCGAGATCGGTGGCAGCACACCGGAGGCGTCGCACGTCAGGAAGATCACGTTGCGCGGATGGTGCTTGACCATGCCTTCGGGCACGGTGTTGGGGATGAAATCAAGCGGGTATGACGCTCGCGTGTTCTCGGTCTTGGTGTCGTCGTCGAGATCGACCTGCCGCGTGACGGGGTCGAAGATGACGTTTTCGAGAATCGTGCCGAACCGCCGCGTGGCGTCCCAGATGAACGGCTCGTTCTCCTTTGAAAGGCGGATGACCTTGGCGTAGCAGCCGCCCTCGAAGTTGAAGATGCCGTCATCGGCCCAGCCGTGCTCGTCGTCGCCGATCAGCCCGCGGCGCGGATCGGCCGACAGCGACGTCTTGCCGGTGCCCGACAGGCCGAAGAACAGGGCCGCGTCGCCCTGCGCGCCGACGTTCGCCGAGCAGTGCATCGACAGCACATTGCGCAGCGGCAGATAGTAGTTCTGCACGGTGAACATGGTCTTCTTGACCTCACCGCCGTACGCCGCGTACGCCACGAGGCCCATGCGTTCCGCGAAATTGAGCAGAATGGCGGTATCGGAGCGCACGCCGTCGATCTTCGGATCGGAGTGCAAGCCGGTGGCGACGATCAGCGTGAACTCCGGCACGTGCTTGCGCAGCACCGCGGCGTCCTCAATGCGAATGAACATGTTGCGGGCGAAGAAGCTCTCCCACGCGGTGTCCGTGATGATGCGGATCGGCATGCGATGGTCGGGATCAGCTCCGACGTAGCAGTCCTGCACAAAGAGATCACGCCCTTGCAGGTGGGCCTGCATGCGGCCATGCAGGCACTTGAACTGCTCTGGTTCGCACGGCGTGTTGTAGTTGCCCCACCAGATCTTGTCCTGGCTGGACGGCTCACGCACGGTGAACTTGTCGGCGGCCGAACGGGCCGTGTGTTTGCCGGTGTAGACCAACAGCGGGCCGCCATCGACGAGGAAACCTTCGCGCCGGAAGACGGCCTCTTCGCAGAGGGCCGCAGTCGACAGGTTCCAGTAGACCCGACCGGCATTGATGAGTCCGTGATTCTCGAGTCCGTACTCGCTGGCCAACTCGGCGCAGTGCTCTGAAGCCGGTGTTGCATGGTCGCAGTAGCCGCTCATCGTCTATCTCTCGCGGGCCGGTGTAATCAGTTGTTTACTTGTTCGCGGGCATCGTGGCGAGCGCCGCCTTGATGCGATCGACACCTTCGACAATATCCTGCATCGCGCCGCAGAAGCTGATGCGCAGGTAGCCGTCGAGCCCGAATGCATCGCCCGGCACCGTCACAACGTTGGCCTTCTCAAGCAGGAACTGGGCCATGCGCACGCTGTCAGTATCGTAGGCGCTGAAATCGGCAAAGCTGTAGAAAGTGCCGTCCGGTTTGGGCACCCTGATGTTCGGGATCGCCGACAGCCGAGTGATCAGCGCGTCACGGTTCTTTTCGAGCGTTGACCGCAGTTCCTCGACGCTTTCCTGCGGACCCGTCAGCGCGCCGAGGGCCGCGTGCTGCGACAGCGTCGAGGCTCCGGACGTCTGATGCCCCTGGGCATTCCCCATGACCGAGATCAGCGGCCGTGCCCCGACTGCCCAGCCGATGCGGAAGCCCGTCATCGCGTATTGCTTCGAAACGCCGTTTATGACGATCAGCCTGGACTCGTCGCCCAGGTCCTTGGTGAAGTCGTAGCAACTGATCGGCTTGAGCCCATCGAAGATCAGCCGGTGGTAAATGTCGTCCATTATCAGGTACAGCCCGCGCTCTTCGCAGAAGCGCACCACATCGCCGATGAACTCGGCCGAGTACATCGCGCCCGACGGGTTGTTAGGGCTGTTGATGATGACCGCCTTCGTGCGCGGCGTGGTGTGCGCTTCGATGTCGCTGATGCGCGGATAGAACGGGTGCTCCTTGGGTGTGACCGCCACCGGCACGGCGCCGCACAGCTTGACCATGTCCGGATAGCTGACCCAGTACGGCGTCGGGAAGATCACCTCATCACCCGGATCGAGCGTGACCTGCAGCGCCACCATCAGCGACTGCTTCGCACCGCTGGAGATGATGACGTTCTTCGGCTCGACCTCGTGGTGATAGAACTCCGCGGTGTACTTCAGAACGGCTTGCTTCAGCGCTGGAATACCGCTGGCCGGCGCGTAGCGGACTTCGCCGGTCGCCAGCAGCTTTGACGCCGCTGTCAGCGCGTCCGCCGGCGCCTTGCTCTGCGGCTCTCCGCCGCCCAGGTGAATTACCGGTACGCCCTGGGCACGCAGAGTGGCGGCGGTCTCGTTCAGCTTTAGTGTGGCCGACTGGCTCAGGGACTTGGCGATCTTGCTCAGACTCATGGCGTCATCCTCACTCGGCGGCGCCGGGCAGAATGCTGGGGGCCGCCCCACCCCACCATCCGAAACGAGGCAAGCTACGCGAGCCTCTGACGGGCGTCAAGCCGAACCCCAGTGAAGCCGAGAATCAACTAATTCACACGGCGAAAGTTGCCCCCGGACGCTCCCCGCGCGGACCGCAACCCGCTAGGATACATGCCATATCATGATAATCGACGTCCACGCACATATCGGTTCTCTGGGTGGTCGGTTGTACTCCGCCGACACGCTGGCCAGCTACCTCGATGCCTGCCAGGTGAAGGTCGTCATGGTGTCTCATACGGATCATGACGCGTCCGGCGGAGCGCTGGATGAGGTGGACATCAACACGGCCATCCTGAAGACCTGCGAGCCGAACCCGAACATGCTGCCCGTGTACTGGGCGCGTCCCGGCCAGGTGGACAGCAACGCGCGCGCTTTCAGCGGGGCCCTGCTGAGCAATCCATTCGTCGCCGCCACTTTTTCACCAGCAATCCACGGCTATGAGCCGCACGACATTGCCCGACTCGGGCCATACCTGGAGGTGCTGTCGGGATTGGGCCGGCCGGCGCTGTTGCACCTGGGGCGATCGGCCGCCGCTAGCGGCCACCAGCTTCTGGCCATGGCCAGCCGCTGGCCCAAGCTGCCGATCATACTGGTCAACGCGCTGGTAAACCCCGGGCGAACCTCGCTGCTCGAAGCGGTGGCGCAGGCAGGCCGCCGCGGCGAGGCCTCGCTGTACGTCGAGACCGGGCACGCGTCGGCGGAAGAGGTGGCAAAGGCTGTGGACGTTGTCGGCGTCGGCCGCGTGCTGTTCGGCTCGGACGCCTGTCACGATGGCGAAACCCACGCCGCCGGTGTTCAGGCCCTGCTAGAATCCACGCACAGCCGCCTGGGCGCCACCTTCGTCAGCCAGATCGTCTTCAGCAACCCCCAACGCATCTTCCAACTGCGCGGCGGCCGAGCCCAAGACCGGCCGGCGGACACCCCCGAGAGCTAAGCCGCCCCAGCCGCAGGCTCGCGTGAGTTCTACAACTCGACGACTACGCAGGCGGACGGCGGATTCGCGTCACTCCGGTCCGCGCTGTACGCCGTCAGGGCGATCACGTTCAAGTTGCGGTCCTGGTGCGCGAAGTACCACCGATCTGGCACAGACGCTGGACGTCAAGAAGAACTACAGCAACCACGAGTGCGCAGCGTGCTCGGGAAGTAACCACCACGGCCAAGGCGCGCGGGCCGGCACACTGCATCTGGCGCACATGATGAGCGACAGCGTGTGCGTGGTCAGTAGGCTGGACGAGCACAAAGACTTGCCGGTCGCCCTCGGAGCCGTGCAAATCTACTTCTCGCACTGGGCCGCTTCGTCGGAACCGTCGCGATCACATCAGCTTGTTCGCTGAATGGCCGACGAACCTCGCCGCCGCCTTACGCTCAATGTTGGTTCCCGGCCGTCGATACGCATCTAAGCTCAGATTGTCGCCCTGCGGCTCTTCCCGTGCGCATCGCACTGGACCGACGGGGTAACAACGGGCGACGCACCGCCCCGACGCCACATTTCCGGCCGCTATCGCAACCACGGGCGGACGGCTGTAGACTGCCGCACGGCGTGTTGTGTGCGCCATTCGTATCCCCCGCGTATTGGAGCCCGCCATGAGTCGTTTCATCGCTGTTACCTGTGTCACCGTGACAGTGTTGCTCGCCACGTGGGCCGCGCCGGCAATCGCCGGGCCGCAGCACTTCGGTTTCGGCTTCGGCTACCTGGTCACGATCGAGCAGAACGCCGACGGCCACAACGCCCTGTCGGTCTACGAGCCGCCGCTGCACGTGAAAGACGTGCCGTGGCTGCTGCGCTGGCGCGATGCGTCGGAACAGTACAAGAACGTGCTGCCGAACAGCCTTGCGGTCGGCGACTTCTGGCCGCAAACCATGGGAGGCAAGGAATACGTCGTCGTGCTGACCGCCAGCGAGAGCGGTCCGCCAGCGATCATGGTGCTCGACCCACCCGAGGTCTTCTCGACCCGGCCATGGAAGGTGCTGGCTCAGACGCCGCTGCCAAATTGGCCGGACGGCGCGCAAGTGATCGCCGCGGCGGCTGGCAATCTGCTCGGCGGCAAACGCGATCAGTTCGTGGTGCTCGCGCGGACCGGCGCCATGGACACGCTTTACGTCTGGGAGCCCGGCGAACAGGCCGATCAACCGTGGAGGTTCGCGATCAGCGGCAACGCAACCGGAGCTTCGGCGGCAGAAGGGGCACGACCCACACCCGTGACCGGCATGACTATCGGCGACTTCTGGGGCACCGGCTCGGACGCCGTGCTTTTGCGAACGGGTGAAAAGAACGTCACGTACACCTACTACCAGCCGGGTGCCTCCGGCAGCGCGATGACGGCACTGATGTTGGACGACATCACGGCAGAGAAGCCGACGGATGCCCGCCCGGCCGGCCCGCTCGTCGGTTGTGATTTCCTCAAGGACGGCTTTGCGTATCTCGCGCAGTTGCCGGCCGATGCTAAGGACGCGAACGTCGCCTTCCGCGTCGCCCCCCGCCAGGAGCATCGCTACAACACCTGCTGGGTGCGTCCCAACGAGACCTTCGCCGGCGTCAAGCTCGCCGGCCAGAAGATCGACGAGGGCCGCGACATCATGACCGGGCAACGCGAAGCGCCGTGGGGTCGCGTGGTTGCCGCGGGCGGCGGACGCATCTTCGGCTACATCGTCGACTCGGTCGACGTGCGCAAGGAGAAGCTGTGGAAGCCGTGGAAGTACCACGGCTTTGACGACGTCGAGATCAGCTTCGCCCACCGCACGCCGCTTTACAAACTGGGCTGCCCGCAGAAGTACCAGGACGGCGGATGGCCGTGGGAGCCGGACGACCACTTCGGTTGGCCGTTCAAGGGCGAAGACGTCACGTACGAGATCAGCATCAAGAACAACGGGTCGCAAACGATCCCCGCGGGCAAGGTGATCGTGCAGGCGTGGGTCGATTCGCCGCACCGCAATGCGGATGCACTGCCGGCTGCGCCCAACTTCACGTTTACGCTCGACGAACCCCTTCCGCCGTTCGATCCGACCAAGCCGCAATACGCCGTCGTCAGGATCCCGCTGAAGTGGCCCTTCGACCTCGTGCAGCCCGACGGGTGGACGTGGAAACGCATCAACGTCCGCGACATCGGCGAGCGCTGGCTCATCGTGCATGTCACGTACGCCGGCGATGAGAACGAACGCAACGACCGTTACGAACTCGCCCTCAACAGCACGCTTTTCCGCCCGGTGTGGCGGTTTGACGTAGACGCTCCGCCCGGGCCCTCGCCCGACGGCATCGAAGGCCGGCCCGACCGCAAGATCAACACGCTGGCCTATCGCGCGCCGTGCGTGGCCGGCGACCCCGAGTCGAAGGAGTACAACGGCCGCAAGCTCGCCGACGCCGTGCAGTGCATGTGGGAACGCAGCCGCACGAGCAGCGGTGACGATGTCTGGCAACGCGTCGTGTTCGACAGCTATCGTCTGTACGACATCAAGGGCCGCAACGGGCTCAAGGGGCTGAGCCGCGCCGAAGACTGGCTGTACTACGAAGCTCCGCGCGAGGGTGAGCACTGGGTCGGCCTGTGGGGCGACTACGAGCGTTTCAACCCGCGCGACGGCGGAGCCGAACTGCATGAGACGGGGCACCTGGTCCATCGCATCGGCGACCTGTACCACTACTTCGTCAACCCGATCAACCTCAACACGATCCACATGGGCAACGGCGACCCCGTGCAGATGCGCACGTATTCCTGGGGTCTCGACAGCTACTGCTCGGGTCACGCGATCATCGGCGAGCCGGCCTGCGACCTGCACCGCTACATCGAGGGTGCCCGCATCGGGCTGGGTTGGGCGTGGCACAAGATGCTGCCGGCGCAGGTGCACGTCCGGGTGCTCGATCGCGACGGGCAGCCGATCGCCGAAGCGCCAATCTCCGTCTGGACGCATCCGGACAACCGCAAGTTCAACAGCGGCGTCACCGGCGCGGACGGCCGGTGGGAGCCGAAGCTCACCACGGGAAGAAGCGTGTATGAGCCGTTCAACATCCCGCAATACGACGGCCCCGCCCTCGACGCCCTCGCGCACGTGTTCGTCGTCGATCTGCCGGGCTATTCCGACTTCATGATCTGGGGCGCCGAGGACGTCGCCGCGCACAGCCGCTACACGCTCATGCAGGCGAGCATCCTGCACCCGGACGAATGGACGTGGGACTTCCACACGCTGTACAAAGCGGGCGCGCCCAAGGCGGACTTCAGCGTCACCGCCGGCGTGCAGGGGCGGGAGATCGTGCTGACGATCAATGCGCAACCAAACGCGACGTACCGCGTCTATCGGCGCTGGGAGCCGACGTACACGTATGACCTGATCGGCGAAGCCACGCTCCTGCCCGCTGGCGCGGGCGACGATGCGCATGCGACGTTTACCGACGACATGGGGGCCGCGGACTGGTACACGTCCAAGCGTTTCCGCGCGGCGTATTACGTCACGCGCGTCCTCGACGGCGTCGAGTCGTTACCGAAGCGCGTCTACGGCATCGGCGTCGACAATGTCACCGGCGTTTCGACGCTCGAAGACGGCCAGCTCGTCGTCGCCGAGAATGCCGGCCTCGCTGAGCCGTTCGGCATCCTCTGCCGCGGCACGACGCCGCTCATGGAAGCGATGAAGCACTTTCGCTTCGGCCATTCGGCGGCCAAGATCATCGGCATGCCCGGTCAGCCGAAGCGTTTCTACGCGACGCTGCGAAACGCCGACCTGCCCGGTGAGCCGCGCTTCTTCGACGTGATCCAGCTCGACCTGCCGGACCGTTACGAGCATATGTACGCTGTGCTGCACACGACAAACCACACCGGCGTCAGAGAATCGAGCAGCGCAGCGCCGTTCACGATCACGTTGAGTCAAACGGACCCCCAGAGCCGGCTGGCCATCAACCCGGGTGACTGGGCCTCGATCGGCGACGACGAGCGTGTCCGCATCCTCGCGGTCGACGCTCTGAAACTCACTCTCGAAAAGCCGCTGTTCCGCGAATGCGAAGGTGGCGGGCGAGACGTGCGCATCATGTTCGGCGGCGGCACGCCGGGCGACAACGCCGAGCTGCGCGAGCTGAATGACCCGCTGGGTCTGGCGACGATCGGCGCGGCAGGCGATCCCGACGCGACGTTCATAGTCATCGCCGACACCGGCAACCATCGCATTGTCGTGTGGGATCACACGACGCGCTACGTGACGCAGTGGCAGCCGGCGGACGCCGCGGCCGATTTCCGGCCGGTCGCCGTCGCGGCGGACCCACTCGACCCCGATCAGTTCTTCGTGCTGGACCGGCAACCGGATCGCAAGAGCGCCTTGTACCGATTGCGGCTGAGCGGCAACACAGTTGTTGCGACGGAGGACTTCCAGATCGGTGTGCCAATCGACGTCGGCGCGGTCGAGGGCCAGTGGCCAGAGATGGGGCTGGCCGTCGCTGTTGACCCGGCCGAGAAAAACCGCTTGTTCGCCATCACCGACGCGAGCCGGAAACGCGTATTGGAACTGGACGTCTACGGCATCCGTCGGCGCGGCAACCAGCCGGACACGGCGAAGCGCGCCGACGCGCTCGCCACGTATGACAAAGCCATCGGCACGTTCGTCGGCGACGCGACGCTGTCAGGCCCGACCGACGTCGCGTACGTCGTCGAGGACGGCGAGCTGCACCTGTACGCCGTCGACGCCCACGACCGCATCGTGCGTCTGCGCTGAGACCACAGTGAAGAGTGGACACCTGGCCGATATTGGGTGGCAGGTGTCCACGGACATCCAGCAAGTGGAGTCGAGGTCGGGACCAGCGGCGACAGCGACGCGTATTACGCCGCCGGCTACGATTATGACCCCAACAGCGGCCGCATGGACTACGCCAGCGGCCCGGGCCTGCCGACCGGCGGCAGCGGCGGCGTGGGGTACACCTATCTGGCCGGCAGTGACCTGCTCAGCCAGGTGCAGATCAGGAACGCGGGCGGGGCGGTGGTCGCGTGGTCGCGGCGGGCCTATGAGTCGCAGCGCGACGTGATCGACTATGTCGAGAGCAACCTGGGCTCAACGGGCAGCTACGCCACCCTCTCGAAATACAACTACACCAACGACGCCATCGCTCGCCGCACGGCGGTGGTCACCAGCGGCGAGGCCTTCGGCGGTAGCGGTAACGAACGGTTTACGACCTGGGGCTATGATGCCCGGAACGAGTTGACGGCGTCCCGCCGGTATCTGGGCGATGATCCGAACTCCGCCGATCCGAACGACCCGGTGCTGCTGCGGACAGTGCGGTATGCCTACTACAGCGACGGTAACGTGTCGAACATCACGGTCCAGGATGGCGACGAGCTTAAGGTCAAAGACCTGGCGTTCTACTACACTGAGAATCGCGCGCCGTGGATGATGCTGTGGTCAGAGTGGGGCGTGGATGCCAATGGCGTGTACGACCCGAACGATGTCTACACGATGACGGCCGGTCGGGAGTTCCGCTTTAACGGGCCGGCGCGGTTTGTGTCGCGTGACTTCAACCCCAACAGTGAGTACCACGACTTCGTGGGCGACCAGCAGTGGACGGACGGCGCCGACGATTACGTCATGAACACGTCG
>JAFGRR010000570.1 GCA_016935035.1 Phycisphaerae bacterium
GGGAGGATCGTTAGGCTTGACCCTCGTGGATGAGCAAGGGGCGTACCTTCCCGAGACGGACGAACTGCCGGAGCAGATGCGCGTGCGCCGTGAGAAGCGCGACGAGCTCCTCAAGCGCGGTATCGCCCCGTATCCACGTGGCTTCGATCGGACGCACAGCCTGGCCGAGATACGAGCCGAGTTCGACGGCCTGAATCCCGGCGCCGCCACGGGCCGGCGGGCGGCAGTCGCCGGCCGGGTGATCTTCATCCGCAATAAGGGCAAGTTGTGTTTTGCCCGGCTGCGTGCAGGTGACGGCACCGAGTTGCAGATAATGCTTTCACTCGATCGGGTCGGTGAAGCGGCGTTGGCCGACTGGAAACACCTCGTCGACATCGGCGACCAGGTAGGGGTCGATGGCGAGATCGGGGCGAGCAGAACCGGTGAGCTTTCGGTGATGGCAGACTCGTGGACGCTCGTTTCCAAGGCATTACGTCCGCTACCCGTAGCCCATAAGACACTTAACGAAGAAACCCGGGTTCGCCAGCGTTACGTAGACCTGATTGTTAACCAGGCCGCCCGTCAGATGGTCCGAGATCGTGCGGCCGTGGTGCGTGCATTGCGCTCAACGCTGGACAACCGCGGATTCATCGAGGTCGAAACTCCCGTGCTGCAACTGTCGCACGGCGGCGCGGCGGCTCGCCCGTTCGTGACTCACTTCCATGCCTTTGATATGGACATGACCCTTCGAATCGCGCTGGAATTGCATCTGAAGCGATCGATCGTCGGCGGGATCGACCGGGTATACGAGATAGGCCGCGTCTTCCGCAACGAGGGCTCGGACTCCACGCACAGCCCCGAATTCACCATGCTAGAGCTCTACGAGGCCTACAGCGACTACGACGGCATGGCCGAACTGTGCCGCGAACTCGTCCTTAATGCGGCTCGCGCAATAGATAGGACTGTCGTATCCGACGGGCGCGGCGGTCAGATCGACCTCGAGCAACCGTGGGACCGCGTTACCTTGCATGATGCGGTGTCCACCGTGATCGGTGAGCCGGTCAGTATCGATACCGACGCTGATCATCTGCGTAAAATTGCCGACGAGCACCATGTCGAACTCGCGCCGGAGTGGCAGCACGGCGAGATAATTCTTGAACTCTTCGAAAAGCTGGTCGAGCACACGCTGACCCGGCCGACTTTTGTTTGCGACTATCCAGAGTCCGTCCGGCCGCTCGCTCGGCCGCACCGCGACGATGAACGGTTGACCGAGGCCTGGGATCTGATCATCGGTGGTGTAGAGCTCGGCGTCGCGTACACCGAGTTGGCTGATCCTGTGATCCAACGTAAGCGACTGGTGGAACAGTCGCTGAGAGCCGCCGAAGGAGATCCGGAGGCGATGGATCTCGATGAAGACTTCCTTCGGGCCCTCGAGTATGGGATGCCGCCTACCGGCGGCATGGGCATCGGGGTCGACAGACTGGTGATGGCGCTGACGGGCGTCGGAATTCGAGAGACGATCCTGTACCCCTTGGTCAAGCCGGAGTGAATGCCACGGTTCGCCGGGCGCGGACGGGCGATGTCCGGTCGATTCGGCAACTCGTCGATCAGTATGCGGCGAGGCGCATTCTGCTGTCCAAAGAGATGGTGACGCTGTACGAGGACGTCCAGGAGTTCTGGGTTGCCGAGGAGCCGGCCGGCGCGATCGTCGGATGCGGGGCGCTGCATGTGATGTGGGAAGATCTCGCCGAGGTCAGAACACTGGCCACTCATCCGGATTGGGTGGGCCGGGGCATTGGTCACGCGGTGTTATCGACCTTGCTGGACGTGGCGCGTGACCTGGGAATCTCGCGAGTGTTCTGCCTTACCTTCGAGGTGGACTTCTTCAAGCGGTACGGCTTCGAGGTGGTCGAGGGCAACGTTGTGCCGCCCGAGGTGTATGCAGAGCTACTTCGTTCTGACGACGAAGGCGTGGCCGAGTTTCTCGATCTTGATCGGGTCAAACCTAACACGCTGGGGAACACCAGGATGCTGCTGCGTCTCTCCTGAATCCGAATCTTGGTATCGAATTGCATTCTTCGGCGCAATGGCGTATTAGTATTGTTGATAATCTTCCCAACGATATAAGGGGCTCGCGGATGGCTCGGAAAGTGCAGTACCTCCTTGTCGACGACCTCGACGGTGGCGAAGCCGAAGAGACGGTGAGTTTCGCGCTCGACGGAACGTCGTACGAGATTGACCTATCGAAGAAGAACGCAAAAGCTCTGCGTGATGCGCTCGCCACGTATGTTGCGTCGGCTCGCCGGGCCGGCGGGCGGCGGGGACGCGGCCGCGGGGCTCGGGGCGCCGGGCGGGCGAGCGACACCGCGGCGATTCGGGACTGGGCCCGGAGTCAAGGTATGAAGATCTCGGACCGGGGCCGGATTCCTGCTGACATCATCGAAAAGTACGAGAATCGCTGACCACATCCGCGTTTGAGTCAGTGCACCGTCGATCCCGGAGAACGGGGCGTAATGCGCCAGAGGTCGGCATTACGCCGCGACGTTCTCCGGGATCAACGTTGTTCGACCGGTCGCTGCGGCCAGTGGACTTCCGGCGTCCACCGCGCGTGGGCGGGCGCCGAGGCCAACTCGACATAGGCCTGAGCAATTCGCCGTGGCTCGAAACCGGGTGTCCCCAGAATTCCGTGGATGGTAACGGTGGCTACCCGAATACCCGCAGGACCGAGTTCGGCGGCCAACGACAGGGCCAGGTTACGGGCCGCGGCCTTTTGCGCGGCCAGCGCTGCGGACCACGTCGATCCCGTCACGGCCGCGGCGTTGCCGGTGACGAGAATCGTCCCGCGGCCGTTCTCGCGCATGGAAGGCGCCACTTCTTGTGCCGCGACCAGCAGCGAACCTGCGGCGAGAGCGAAGCCTTGCATCAGTGCCCCGAGAGGTGTTCTGGTGGGAGGCGCTTCGAACGCAGTCGATGGGTTGTGTACCAGCACGGCCGGATCGCCGTATCTGGCCCTGATCGTCGCGAACGCCGCGCGCGTTGCCGGCTCGTCCGTGACATCGACGGCCAGGTAGTCAGCGCCCGCCACCGCCGCGATCTCGCTGAGGCGCTGTTCATTGCGTGCGACAAGGAGCACTCGTGACCCTCGCTCTGCGAAGGCCCGTCCGATCGCTTGGCCGAGTCCTGGCCCGGCTCCTACCACGACGACCAACTCGGTCATCGGACCATCCTGCCGCAGTCCGACCCCGGTCGTCGGTTTGCGTTGGCCGGCCGACCCCCGCACTGGCAGGACGGGCCGGCCTGGTCGGCGAATCTGTCGATTGATGGGTCCGCTCATTCGTGGACTGGAATGA